>NZ_JBFRFN010000008.1:0-259078 GCF_052114825.1 Paenibacillus sp. 2TAF8 | reverse complement strand
GAAGCCACCTACAAGGTCATGAAAACGGAGTTTATGTACCAGATGGAATTTAGAAGCCTTCGTCATTTAGAACTGGAATTATACGACTACGTCAACTGGTTTAACAGGCATCGAATTCATGGATCGCTGGGATATTTGACGCCTGTTCAGTATCGCCAAGAAGCCCTTAAAAAAGTGGTCTGATTTAATGTTGACAATCCAATAAAGCTAAGCGATCTTGACAGAGTTAACAGATCAAGGAGAAACCCAGCATCACGATTCATGAGAACAGCAACTTATTTGCGCGGGTAGGTGCAATGAAAATATGTCGCATAATACAGACCATGAGAACACAAAACAAAAATTATTAATACTCTTGGATTTTATTGAAACGGATATAGAGGCAGGTATTGTCTCTGGTCAATCTTTAAGTAATAGATCTATAGTGTTTAAAGTACTTGGAATTGTTGTGTCATTTTTTGTCACGGTCCTTTTAGGTTGGAGTTTTTTAGGGGATATTGGAAAGAACGCTGCTATCGCTTTAAGTGCTTTACTCACAGCTATTAATACATGGAAGCTTTTAAAAATTATCGTGAGAGAGAGCAATGCATGAGAGAACAAATGTTAATAAGTTATTCAAATTAGAAAGAGATATTAGGTTATATATGGCGGGAGATACAGAATATAATTTAGAGGACTACGAGTCATTTAAAAAACTATTTGACCAATTACATGAAGAATACACTGAAGCAAGAGAAGTAATTGACTCCAAGGACAACAGCAATGCAATTGCTAAGCCAGATGATAAAAGTTGAATTGTAAAAAAGTCCTTATAACCGATGTGGTTAAAGGACTCTTTTATTACATATATAATTTTGTAACGTAAAGTGTCTAGTGTTTGCATCTTCGCAGTTCAGATGGAAACTTTGCGTCTAGTTATTCTTTAAAGGTTTGGATTTGCTCCTGTCACGTAAATGATTAATTTAGCAAAATTGATATTGAACAAAGCGACTCTAACATTGATGGCAAATCAATGCGGCATAAGTAGAAATTTAAGTGGCTCTTATTTATAATAAATCCCAATTTGGCAAAACTACTTCACATGATGTTACTAGAAATTCGCATTCAGGATGATCAGGGGGCATTTGTAAGGGTAATTTTCCACAGGTTTCCGTTTCAATAGAACATTCATTTCTTCCTTTGAACGGGCAAACAAACTCCTCCTTAGGCTTTGATAATAACTGTTCAACGATATTTGTTGAGAAATACCATCTTAAACTAGAGTTCAAATCATTACTTTTTAGTTTTAATGGGTTTTTAAAGCTCGTAGTAAAATTCATTGTGTGCGGCTTCGGGTTATCTTCATAGTAGTAATCTTCAGACCAAAACATTATATTATTAAGAGTCTTTTGCAGGAAGTATAACCTATCAGAGTGATAGGTTGCGTTATAATCCTCAATTGCATCAGTTGAATCACTGTTTTTCTCCAATTCAGTTTGATGTTGTTTCAATACTGCCTCTGATTTAATTATCTGCTTTTTTAGGAAATCTTCAGGTTCAGTCCACATGTTGTTACGATATATATTTATTATCCATAATTCAATCTCATGAAGAGATCGCGGTGTCTCATCAGTTTTTTTTAATTCTTCCAGAAATATAATGAATCGTTCAATTGGATCATTCTCTATTTTTAGTTTCACTGTTATGGGATATATAATTGAATGTGTTATGATTGCCTGCATCATTTCAATTGGAACATCCGGTTTTGCTAATAACATAGATTTAATAATAGAATTGTACGCCCACAAAGTAGGAGATTCAAATGCTTGTTTTAGAAAAAGATTCGATTCATCAAGACCATAAACGTCATAAATTGCGTAAACTTGAGTAAGAACAGCTGATGCTTCTAGCAAAGAAACCCCTGTTATGGGAACGTCCTTAAATATCAATTCCTTAATATTTAGTCCATCTAAGAAAAATGGAATATCCTTCAATATTCTGTTTTTGAAATTCTTAGTTTTTAACTTTCTAACGTCTTCGAAGATATTTTCAACTATGAAAACTTTTTGTTTTTTTAGTTTCCCATACCTAATTAAAAATTCGTTGTATTCAATATGATGTTGTCTTGTTGCCTTAGTTTGGAAGTTGAGAGGGTTCAATGGTAATTTTATTTGTTTAGCGTTATTTCCTATGTATCTTAAAATCATGATTGCCCTTGAGTAGTATTCTAAATGAATATTATAAATTTCATATCCAAGACTAGTACCTACATATTCATGCCAATGTTTTAATTCATGGAAGTATGTTGTTACTTCACTTAGATAACGAATTATTTCTTCAGAATAACGGGTGTTACTCTTAAGTTCATGCTGCAAAATCTTAACTTTGTTCTGGGGCGATTTAACTCTCTTCATTCCTTTAATTGTGTTTTTATGTATATTAGGAGAAACATTTAAAGTTACCCTTCCATTCATAAAATCCATATAACCTAGGGTTCTAGAAGTTTTTTTATACAACACGGATTCTTTTTCTATAATGTCCACATTTGTCACCTAATTCATTCAAGATTATTAAACTGTATCAATATAACTCAACACGATGTAATACTTTTTTATTCTACTCTGTTTTAAAACGTTCATTATTTAGTGACATGACTATTTAGCTCATTCGCATCATTGACTGATGAGGAGTAACACTGTCGATCTTTTGTCCAGCCAGCGGGTACGTTCCCGGGATCCYTTTTCGGTAGTGGTTATTGCGTTAGCCCCAAATTCCTGTTTCGTGTTTGTTGAATTATAACTCCCAATGCCAGCTGTTATTCCTCGGGTAATGGCAACGATTATTAATTAAAACCACCATTTTTAAAAGGGGGTTTTTAATCTTTTCCCTTTTTATATAGTAATAAATAACATCTTGGATAGTCTATCAGAACTAGGTAATATTTTCTATAAAATTTTATTTGAAGGAGGGGATATGAACTAGACATACAAACTGCTAAAAACAGATATGGATTTTTTGGCGATAGCTTTAGCTCAGGTCCGATAACCGTTTGGCATGTTCAGGATGATCAAGAACAACTTATGGACTACGAAGGACCGGTAGAAGAGTATAGCCCATTATCCATCAAAATCATGGGTGGTAAGTTGTATGAATTTAGAGCGGAAAGGTGAGGTGTTTCTATGGAAAATCTGAAGCTGCTAATCGAGGTAGAGTTAAGTCAAATTTTTGAAGAGGCTAAACGAGATGGGCAATCTTATATTGACATTGTTTCAGGGGATCTCCACAAACGTTTAGGTTTTGTAAACAGATATCCTGCCTGCTGTAACGGAATGCGATCAATGATGAAGAAAGATGATATCATCTTAGAAGCTCCTCCTAACGGTGATGGAGCGAGTGTAAAGATCCGGTACTTTTTGAAACGTAGGTGAGGGGTATCACATAAATTCATCAGCCTGCCATCGCTCTTAACCCTAAACCCTAATTCTCGATAAAAAGCACTGACAACTTAATGGCAGTGCTAGTTATATAGTAAGAACTCTACAAATACAGGCGATCTTAATAAACCTGACTTCGTCCAGTTCCTCATCTTAACCTTTGCTCGTTATCCTCGCCTGTAACGAGTTGATTGCACACATTTTCGGTTCTTCGCTCTATTGGATGGGTAGACTAAGCAAAAACTTGAGGACTAAAATTTACTTAATTTTTATACACTAATTTTCAAAACCTTCTTATTGTTTGAGAAATCTCTTTTTAATGTGGAAACATTATCGAACAATATTGCCTTATGTTCGAGATCAAAGGGGAAACTCAATTCACAATTTGTTGCTGGAAATCATTACAATCTCATTGATATAACATATATAATAGAGTTTGCTATTTGCTTAGGAATAACTTTAAATCTTTTAGAAGAACAACGAATGGAGGGTTACAAATGCAACTCTATCGAAAAGTGAAAGTGTTGAAAGATAAAGGTAGATTAGAGTCGTTTTCAGGAGAAGGGTCTGAGAGAAAATTGGTAATAAGTATTTACTTTCAAGCACCTCCAAATCAGATTGATGAGAGAAAAACTGAAATGAAGTATACGGAGATATTTCAACCGTGTGAGCAAAGGGTTGTTGAGTTACTAAAGGATATAGGTATGAATATGGAATTGCTCGGCACACATATAACAAATGTTCTAAACTCAAACGTTCCACAGAATTTAAGAAGTACCTATCCAGTCATCATCTATACTCCTGCTTTGGGACTAGACAGAGATTTGTATATGTATAACATAGAAGAATTAGCTAAACAAGGATTTATGGTCTTTACAATCAGTGCACCCCACGAGGCTATGTTCACGGTTTTTCCAAATGGAGAATATGTACATCAATCAGAAAAAATGAGACAAATAGGTTCTGATAATTATAGTGAATTAAATGAATTGGTATCTATAAGAAAAAAGGATATTCAATTACTTCTTGATCTACTCCCGATCTTAAATACCAAGGATGAAACATTACAAGGATGTATTGAGCTTGATAAAATCGCCCTAATTGGCCATTCATTAGGCGGTATTGCTGCATTAGAAGTAGCTATGCAAGATGAGCGAATACAAGCAAGTGTGTTATTAGACCCTAGTATGCAATTATACAGAGAAGAATATGTGGAGAGGAAACGCATGCCTCTTACACTTATGTTACGTCAAGAAGCTTCGAATCTCGAACAATTAAAACAAAAACTAGGGGAAGAGATTGCATCTAAATTTATACAAGGGCAAGAACGACTGTTTCAGAAATTATGTGGATATGGTTATTTTGTAAAGATACATAAAGCTTCCCATATGTCGTTTAGTGATATGCCGTTGTTCGAAGAAGATACGGTTCTGAGTCATAAAACCCGTGAGATCCACGAAATAATAAACAAGACTGTAACCGCTTTTTTGGAAGGGTGTTTAGTCAAACAGACTAATTCGTTCAGCTCTGTAATGGGTAATGGAGAGGGAACTATAAGTATTATTAATGGCCTTGGTGAGAAAATTTAATTTTACCCATTATCGGAGGTAAGAGAGATTATTAATCTTGTTTTCCTTATGTAGGTGGGTTTTTAGAAGTAATTAATTTGCATTTGAAAACACTTCAGAGAGCCAATTTTGCTAAATTTCGTTCCAATCCAGAAAGTTTCCGAAGTTGTGCTGATAGTACGTCTAGCGAAAGTAAGACAGCTGGGGGCGGAAAAGTGGTAAAAGGTGCACTTCAGTAGATTTCAAGACAAGCCTTAGATATTTTTATCAATTAATTAATTTCAATACATGAAAAATGCTCAACTGAAGTGTATATCAGAATATTCTTTGAAAGGCTTAGGTTACAAATATGCTTGAAAAGTATTTAAGTGTCATTTTGTTGTTTAGAAGCATTAACCTGTTTCAAGTGTATGTTGATAGTTTCATATATAAAAGATATAATTAATTTGATTTTGGGCAATATAATTCTAAACAATCAATTGGAGATGGTACTTTTGGAACAACAAGCGAAACAACTTGTGACTAAACAACGTACGTTTTTTAATACAGGACAAACTAAATCAGTGGAGTATCGGATTCAGGCTTTGCAAAATTTGAGGAAGGGGATTGAAAAATACCAACAACGCATTCTGGATGCACTTCGTGCTGATCTTAACAAATCTGAGGCTGAAGGATTTAGCTCTGAAATTCGTATCGTGTTGGGTGAACTGGATTATACCCTGGAACATCTTCGAAATTGGGCTGCACCGCGTACTGTACCAACAAGCTCGGCTATGCCAGATGCGGTTAGCACGATTTACCCTGAACCCTACGGAGTTGCTCTGATCATTGCACCCTGGAATTATCCGTTCCAATTGGCTTTTGGACCGCTGATTGGTGCGATAGCTGCAGGGAACTGTGCAGTGATTAAACCTTCTGAGCTTACACCGGCGACTTCTCGTTTGATCTTCGATCTTATTCAAGACATATATTCAGAGGAGTACATCGCCGTAATGGAAGGTGAGGTTGAAACGAGCACAGCTCTACTTAATGAGAAATTCGATTACATTTTCTTCACAGGTAGTATAGGAGTGGGGCGTATTGTCATGAAAGCTGCTGCAGAACACTTAACTCCGGTGACATTAGAATTAGGCGGTAAAAGTCCGGCAATTGTGCATAAGGATGCTGATTTACAACTCGCAGCACAACGCATTGTACGTGGTAAATTCCTCAATGCAGGACAAACCTGTGTTGCACCAGACTATTTATTAGTAGATGAGCAGGTACATGATCAATTTATCGAACATATCAGAGCTGAGGTAAGCAATGCATATGGGGATGATGTAATGCAAAATAAAGATTTCCCACATATCGTTAATGCGCGTAACTTTGATCGTTTGTCTGCTTTCCTTACAAATGGCAGTACTTTAATGGGAGGACGATCGAATCGAGATCAGCTTATGATTGAACCAACTGTTCTTGGCGATATCACTTGGGATTCTCCAGTAATGCAGGAAGAAATTTTTGGGCCTGTCTTGCCTGTAATAAAATACAGTGAGCTTGATCCGATCCTTGGGGAAATTGTCTGCCGGGCTAAACCTCTGGCGTTGTACCTGTTTACTGAGAATGAAGTCTTGCAGGAACAGGTATTGAATCAGATTTCTTTTGGTGGAGGTTGTATTAATGACACACTGTTCCACATGACTTCGCATTATTTGCCTTTTGGCGGTGTCGGAGAGAGTGGGATGGGTTCATATCATGGACAACAAAGCTTTGAAGTATTTTCGCATCACAAAAGTATTCTTAAACGCAGCAAGTAATTTTGTTTCTAGGGAGATTTGTTATTCGATACTTGTTAGTGGATTCCGCTTCAACTGTTGAGGTAAAAGAAAGAGGTTGTCCTGTTGATCAGGACAACCTCTTTCGTATTCTATCAGGTATAACATATTAGCAGTATTAATAAATCAAGTGCATTAATGAATATCTCGGAAAAGACCGATAACCTTGCCTAAAATGCTAACATGTTTCAACCGCAATGGTTCAAATGTTGAGTTCTCCGGTTGAAGGCGAATATGATCCTTTTCCTTATAAAACGTCTTCACTGTTGCTTCATCATCCTCAGTCATGGCAACGACAATATCACCATTGTCAGCTGTTTGCTGCTGACGAACGATTACATAATCTCCATTAACAATTCCCGCTTCAATCATACTATCACCAACAACGGAAAGCATAAACACTTTCTGTTCACCTACATAATGAGTAGGAAGAGGGAAGTAATCTTCAATGTTTTCTGTTGCTGTAATCGGGACACCTGCTGTAACTTTACCCACAACTGGAATACGTGCAACGCTATGGGCGAACTGATGAGAATGCTCGGACTCTTCTTGGCTCAATAGCTCAATCGCTCTTGGCTTGGTCGGGTCACGTCTGATCAACCCTTTCTTCTCCAAGCGATCCAAATGTCCATGCACTGTGGAACTGGAAGCTAGTCCAACCGCTTCGCCAATTTCTCGTACGGAAGGAGGATACCCCTTCAACCGGACTTCGTTTCGTATAAATTCCAGAATAGCCTGTTGCCTGCTGGATATCTTCGACATACCGTATCAACCCCATTTTAGTAACGTTTGGGAAAATTATAACATAGAACCTCCGTTCGTACAAACATAAGTTCTAAAGAAATCATATTATTTCAATAAATTTATTCATTTAAACTCATTTGTTGCTGGAAAAAGGGTTTAACAGTAAACCCTGTACATTATTATTTCAAGAAAAGGGGTTTTAACGTCAGAAAAAATAGCGAACAATTGTTCTAAAAAAGTCTTGAACAAAACAAGTGTTCGTGTTATATTATTTTCAACAGATAGGAACAAACGTTTGGAGGCGAAGTGTAAATGAGATATTCTACGTATCAGAGCATTTATGAACCAGTCAATACGGAAGCTGTGGAATCTAATATAAGTCAATTCAGAATGTTTATAACACGGTTCAAATTTTCTCAAGGGTTAGTTAAACTTATTATTGCTTCATTAATTATATTTATTGGGTGCAGTACTGTTATAACTGTCTTTGCTGGTAATGAGAATGATTTGCTGCCTGGAGGAAAGGTCGCTGTATCTCAGGGAGAAACGTTATGGAGTATTTCTTTGGAACATAAACCAACGGCGATGGATACTCGTATATATATAGAAGCAATCAAAAAGGTAAATCAACTGGAAACAGCCACAATTCAGACAGGTCAAGTGCTAATACTGCCTCAGTTTGTTAAATAAAATGCGGATCAATGTGCGTTGACGCTTGCCAACTTGACAAGCTGTCTCTATCATGTCAAAGTTAATATGACTTTGTATTTTTGGAGGGGACAAGCTTGGATATAGATAGTCTGGTAGCACGCATTAACGAATTGGCTCGCAAGCAGAAATCCACTGGACTGTCAGAGGAAGAACTTGTTGAACGTGCCAAGTTGAGAGAGATTTATTTGGGTAACATTCGCAACAATTTCAGACAGCAACTCGATTCGATTGAGGTTGTTGACGATGACAAAGGCCAAGGCCACCAAGGCAAACTCAAACATTAATTTATGAAACCTAAACATATCGTCATGATATTTAGGTTTCTTCATGTTCTTTGGGGATGCTTACTATAAGGGGGGGATATCGGTTTGCAAAATAGTTATGTAAGCCGATACAAGACACATAAGGGGGATTCACATGTCGCGGCGTTCGTTTGAGAGAACGGTTCGGAAAAATTCGAAGCAATTGAACCAGCAACGTAAAAAAAGCGGTCAGCCAATAACAGGAAATCCAGGTGAGGATAAATACAAAGGTAGAAGCCTGTTGTTTCCGAT
Organism: Paenibacillus sp. 2TAF8; assembly: GCF_052114825.1. Taxonomy (NCBI): domain Bacteria; kingdom Bacillati; phylum Bacillota; class Bacilli; order Caryophanales; family Paenibacillaceae; genus Paenibacillus; species Paenibacillus sp. 2TAF8. Next base: position 250,271 of record NZ_JBFRFN010000008.1, on the reverse strand, counting down.
TTTTTTAATTGGTTTAGCGTTTTTGTATCTGTTCATGAGTACCTTTTTAGTCCAAAAACCGATGACAACATGGGATTGGGTCACGATGCTACTCTATGTATTTTTGGCAGTCATTTTTATGCTTCGCCGTCCTTACATTAAAATCAGTAGCAATCGGATCATTACAACAAAGGGTAATCGCGAACGCTCTATAGGTGTTGAAGATATTATCAAGTTCCGATTTGAACCAGGTACTGTTGTGATTGAACACAACAGTCGCGGAAAAAGATGGGTCTTCACCAAGTTATTAAATCGTTACGATACAGATGCAATAACCGAGCGCTTGCAAAAATTTGCAAAAGCACACCAGATCACCGTGGAAACCATTGATAAGTAATTAATTTATAAAGGGGCAGATGATCGGAATGGCGTTGAAAGCGATTATGTTTGACCTGGATGATACTTTATTGTGGGACGAACGCAGTGTTCGAGAAGCATTCCATGAAACTTGTCTGATTGCAGGAACAGAAACAGGTGTTAATGTTGAAGCACTCGAAGAGGCTGTTCGTCACGAAGCACGTGAACTATATGAATCCTACGAAACGTTTCCTTTTACCAAAATGATCGGAATTAATCCTTTTGAAGGACTTTGGGCGAATTTCACGGGAGGAGAACAACCGGAGTTTCGCCAGCTAGAACAATTGGCTCCTATCTATCGGAAGGAGTCATGGCGCCGTGGCTTGCTCAAGCTGGGTGTGGATCAGGAAGAGCTTGCAGAAAGGTTGGCCTCGCAGTTTGGGGCAGAACGTAGATCAAGACCACATGTTTATGAAGAGACAATGGATACGCTGCGTCACTTGCAAGGAAAGTACAAACTGTTGCTTTTGACTAACGGATGTCCTGCTTTACAGCAAGAGAAACTTGATGGTGTTCCAGAGTTATCCCCTTTCTTTGATGAGATTATTATCTCAGGCAACTTTGGTAAGGGGAAACCGGATCCATCCATTTTCGAGCATGCTCTTAGTAGACTGGGTGTTCAACCGGAAGAAAGCATGATGGTTGGCGATAAGTTAACGACAGATATTCGTGGGGCGTTGTCATCGGGTATCCGTGCTGTATGGATTAACCGTGAGAACAAAGAGAACAACGAAACCTATTCTCCGAATCATGAAATTAAACATTTGTCTGAATTAGAGGGTCTAATCGCTAATTTTTAAAAGTTTGACAGAGCTAACTCTTCGCTTATCTCGTTTTAAAATCAAACATTGGTTATGACTTGAACGATTATTTGTTCAAGAGTCATGACCAATGTTTTTTTGTCTGCCTATATCTAATAAGATGTGTTAATAACCAATTGTTAGGAGAGATTATCTGTTTTTTTAATAAAAAAATGTTGAAATTCAAAAATGACTCCTTTAAAATACAACTAACATACTAGTCAGACTAGTTTTTTTGAAGGAGTTTTGTATCTTATCCAATCATTCATATGATCCACAAATTTTCGTTTGAAATATGTTAAACCATATAAAACGATCACGATACGAAGCCTTAAAAAGTGAAATCATTTCATTTGTTATTGTTGTAAGCGCTTCATATTCGGATTGTAAAGTTTATCGGCATTCAAGCAATGCAATCTTGTTTAGATCCTGTAAATTTGTATGTGTTTGATTGTACATAAAAACAAAATTGAGACCGTTTACATTTTATTTTGTAGTTGGAGGTGAAAGTAACATCATAGGCATCCTATGCATCCTATGCATCCTATGCATCTAGAGAATAAAGGAATTAGGCCAGACGACAGAAATATACATCATTTCTTAATCAAGTTATGGATCGGAGTGAATGACACATGGAGTCAGAAACATCTAAGGCAACTATACCGATGATATCTTCACGTAAAGAAAGCAGGCTGCGAACTGCCGCCGCCTTGATTCGTAAAGATTGGCAATTGTACTCGCTGTTAGTTCTTCCCATCATTTATCTGATTATTTTCAAATATGGTCCCATGTTAGGAAATATTATCGCCTTTAGACGATTTGTTCCGGGTGGCAGTATTTTTGGAGAAACCTGGGTCGGGCTAAGGTACTTCAAAATGTTTATTGAGGATCCAACGTTCTGGCGAGTTTTCAGCAACACACTAATGCTCGGTGGATTAGCGATGTTATTTACATTTCCAGTCCCCATTATTTTTGCTCTTATGCTTAACGAGGTGAAGAGTAAACGATTCAAAAAGTTTGTACAGACAGCCTCGTATTTACCTCACTTTCTATCCATAGTTATCGTAGCTGGGATGATCCTGCAATTAACGGCAGTGAACGGATCGATTAACGGTCTTGTTGCTTTTTTTACAGGAGACAACATTCCATTCATGCAGCGAGCAGAATGGTTCAGAACCATTTATATCTCTTCAGAAATCTGGCAGGGTATGGGCTGGGGAGCCATTTTGTATCTGGCAGCACTAACTACGATTGATGAATCTTTGTATGAAGCGGCTCGTATTGATGGAGCGAATCGCTGGAAGCAAACCATTCACGTAACGATTCCAGGCATCTTGCCAACGATTGTCACGTTACTAATTTTGAACATGGGGAACTTCCTAGCTGTAGGTTTCGAAAAAATCTTGCTTTTGTACAATCCGCTTATTTATGAGACTTCAGATGTAATTTCGACTTATTTATATCGTGTAGGTCTTGAATCCAGCAACTTCAGTTATGCCACAGCGATTGGTTTGTTTGAATCGATTATTGGGCTGACTCTGGTTTTCACTGTAAACGCAATCTCACGCAAACTGACACAACGAAGTTTATGGTAAAGGAGGAGCACCATGCAGGAATCCAGATCATACAAGGTATTTAAAGTGTTCAATGTCACTTTCTTGCTGTTTATCGTTTTTATAACACTGTATCCCTTCCTTAACGTTGTTGCCCAATCCTTCAGTAGTGAAGCGTACATCAACTCAGGCAAGGTAAGCTTGTTCCCGAGAGGGTTCAATGTGGATACGTATAAAACCATTTCAAAGGACAACATGTTCTGGTTGAACTATAAAAATACGATCATTTACACGGTGGTAGGTACGTTAATTTCCATGTTTATGACGACCATTTTCGCCTACGCCTTGTCTAAAAAAAGATTGATGGGACGTAAATTTCTAACCATGTTTGCCGTGTTTACGATGTTTTTCAGCGGTGGTCTGATTCCTAACTACGTTCTGATCAATTCCCTTGGTTTCAATAACTCCATGTGGGCACTGGTTGTCCCAGGTGCAATAAGTATATATAACATGCTCATCATGAAATCCTTTTTTGAAAACATGCCGGAAGAGCTGGAGGAAGCTGCAGCAATTGACGGGTTGAACACATACGGTATTTTACTGCGTATCATTTTGCCTCTCAGTAAAGCGGTCATGGCTACGATGGTGCTGTTCTATGCTGTTGGACATTGGAACTCCTGGTTCCCAGCCTTCTTGTATCTGGACAAAAAAGAGTTGTTTCCAGTTACGATCTATTTGCGTAACATGATCGCCGGAGCAACAAGCGGTGCTACTGCCGGAGCAACTTCAGCGGATAATCTGACTCAGATTGCTGCCAACATCAAATCGGTAACGATGGTGTTAACGATCCTGCCTATTTTAACTATCTATCCATTTGTACAGCGATACTTTGTAACCGGTATCATGTTGGGTTCTGTTAAGCAGTAACCTTTGACACACATAGGTTTAGAAACTAAACAAAAGGGGATGAATGGATTGAAAAGAAGGCCTCGTAAAATGATTGGTAAGATGATTCTGGCAATGACAATGTCGGCTGTACTTGCTGCTTGTAGCAGTGGTGCCGGAACAGGACCAGATGTTTCGGAAGTGGGCACGAAATCAGCGATGGAGAGTTATAAAGTGGGCGAAACCTTCAAAGCGACGGAACCATTTAATCTTTCTATTTTATATAGTGATCATCCGACGTATCCTTATAAAAAAGACTGGCTGTTATTCAAAAAAATATCGGAGATGACAGGAGTTACGTTGGAGCCAACCATCGTGCCGATGAGTGACTATCCACAGAAGCGATCGCTGTTAATCAGTTCTGGTGATGCTCCGCTCGTCATTCCAAAGACTTATCCAGGTGAAGAGTCTGCCTTTGTATCTTCTGGAGCAATCCTGCCAATCAGTGATTATATCGATTTGATGCCAAACTTCAAGGACAAAATTGAAAAATGGAAACTCGAACCTGAACTTGAAGGACTGCGTCAAGAGGACGGCAAGTATTATGTTTTACCGGGGTTACATGAGGAAGTATGGCCTGATTATACACTGATCGTAAGAACAGATATTTTTAAAGAAAATAATATAGCCATTCCAACAACCTGGGATGAACTCTATACCGCAGCGAAAAAATTAAAAGAAATCTATCCGGACTCCATTCCGTTTTCAGACCGTTTCAAATTCAACAGTACACTTGGCATTGCAGCTACGGGTTTTGGGACTAAGGCTGGATGGGGATATGGAAATGGCTTGACCTACAAAGCTGATCAGGATGAATTTGTTGCCACGGCAACGACGCCAGAGTACAAAGAATTGCTGACGTTTTTTCACAAGATGGTAGCAGAAGGGCTCCTTGATAAGGAAAGCTTCACACAAGACGATGATCAAGCTGCTCAAAAGTTCGTTTCGGGCAAGTCCTATATAATTAATGGTAACTCACAGACGCTTGTGCTTCATCGAAATGATATGAATAAGACGTTGGGTGAAGGGAAATTCTCGATTGCCAAGATTACGGTTCCGGGTGGGCCGAAAGGACAGTTGATGTCGGGTTCCAGACTCGAAAATGGTGTGATGATCTCAGGGAAGATTAAAGATAGTGACAATTTCAAAGCTATTTTACAATTTATCGATTGGTTGTATTACAGTGATGAAGGACAGGAATTCACCAAGTGGGGTGTAGAGAACGAGACGTTCACTAAAGAAGGCGGCAAACGTAAGTTGGCAGATGATATTAACTACAATGGACTGAACCCCAAAGGTACGAAAGACCTTCGTGTTGACTTTGGATTCTCGGGCGGCGTATTTGCTTACGGTGGGACAACAGACCTGCTTCAATCCATGTTTAGCGATGAAGAACTTGAGTTCCAGAAAAATATGAAAGAGTCAAAAGAAGTAATTCCCGCTGAACCGCCTATCCCGTATTCTTCCGAAGACCGTGAACGTGTAACACTTATGAGCACGCCGCTCAAAGACTACACAGACCAGAATACGTTGAAGTTTATAATAGGTGAACGGAAGTTATCTGAGTATGATACGTTCCTAAAAGAACTGAAGAGTCAGGGCTTATCCAATTATGTGAAGATGGCTAACGACACTTATAAGACGTACAAGGAAAACAAAAAGTAATTTGTATGATTTGAAGACGAGCTACCGTTTCACTAAAGTTATTTAAGTGGAGCGGTAGTTTGTGCTAATATGAAAGGAATATGGCTGAGAGAAAGAGGTCAAGGCATGGCATTTAATCAGAAAACAAGAGGCTCTACAAGGGCTTATTCTTATAACATGCTCAAAGAACGAATTCTTCATCTGGAGCTTGAACCAGGTACCAAAATTTCCGAGAAAGAGATCGCAAATGAATTACAGGTGAGCCGCACACCGGTACGAGAAGCTTTTATGAAGCTTGCTGAAGAAGAACTGCTGGATATCATTCCACAGAGTGGCACTATTGTTTCGCATATTAACCTGGAGCATGTGGAAGAAGGCAGGTTTATGCGTGAGAAAATGGAGAAGGAAATCGTCATGTTAGCCTGTACTTCGTTTCCTGATGAGTACATGTTCAAATTAGAAACCAACATTGCCATGCAGGAAGTGTGTATTGGGAAAAAGAACTTTTATCGGCTGTTTGAATTGGATGAGGAATTTCACCAGATTTTGTTTCAGGGTACTGGAAAGCTGAGGACGTGGAAAATGTTGCAACAGTTGAACATGCCCTTCAATCGGTTACGATTACTCCGGTTAGCAGAAGACTCGAATCTTGAAGTGATCATCTCTCAACATAAAGAGATTCTAAGGCTGGTTACAGAGCGTCAGACGGAGGAAGCGGCTCAGGTCATGGAAGCACATCTCAGACTTGTAGTTTTCGAACAGGAGATTTTGAAGGAAAAGTATCCTCACTATTTTATATAGTGTTAATTGGAAGGAGTCACTCCAGCTCAGCTAACGGACTACACTGATAACGAACACTGCTGAAATAGGGAAATCTAAAATGTATCATTACACTAACCCCCGACTCTTATGAGCAGGGGGTTAGTTAAGCACGTTAACTTTGTTAATAAAAGTTAGGCGTTTTTGATAAACGTTGGATCAGGATATGGATCTGCGATCCAGCCATCTTTTTCGATGAACAGACGTACCGCAATAATTTGTTTGTTCTCCATTAAAGTGAAGAAATGCGGTGTGTTTTCAGGTACCGAGATGACATCTCCGGGAGACAATTCTACATTAAAATAACCTGTATCATCAGTTGATTTAATGACGAATATGCCTTTACCCGCAACAATCGCGCGGATTTCATCTTCCGCATGTGTATGAATCTCCTCGAACTTGGCCAGTTTTTCTTCGATGTCTGGTGTTTGCTCTGAAAGAGTGATGACATCCCAGATTTGATAACCGCGGCGTGCCGCCAAGTCTTTGATCTCATAATCGAAGGTTTCTAATACCTCCTGCTTCTGATCATCAGTCAGTCCAAAATTGTTTTGCAATTCAGTGTTTAATTTGGAAGCGTCCCACTTCTCATATAATACGTCATATTTGTTCAAGAAATTTCGAACGTTCTCGTCTCCAGTGATTCGTTCGTTCGTATTTCGGATAACAATTTCAGCCATGTGCTTTCCCTCTTTTCCACTTGGATTAATTGATATTATATCGGATTGCTCAAATTTTGTCGATTCACAATTCTGCTTCATTCCTGCAAATTCGCGACCTTTCGGGAGCAAAACCGATCTTTCACATTAAGTAAGTTTCTGTTAAACTAAGATTTAACGTTTTGCGGGGGTGAAGATATTGGATAAGCTTAGTCTACACGATGCATTAAAACAACGAATATTAATCCTCGACGGCGCAATGGGGACAATGATTCAACAGGTTGATCTGACCGGCGAAGATTTCGGCGGCGAAGATCTGGATGGATGTAATGAAATGTTGGTGCTAACCCGTCCAGAATTAATCCAGCGTATTCACGAAGAATATCTGGAAGCCGGTGCCGACTTAATTGAGACCAATACGTTTGGTGCGACTTCGGTTGTACTTGCCGAGTACGATATACAAGATCGTGCACGTGAAATAAATCTGGAAGCAGCCAGAATCGCGAAAGCAGCTGTTGACCGCTTCTCCACACCAGAGTCACCACGATATGTAGTCGGTGCGATGGGTCCAACTACCAAAACGCTGTCTGTGACTGGCGGGGTGACATTCCAAGAACTGATTGACAGTTATTTCGAGCAGGCCCTCGCTTTAATAGAGGGAGGCGTTGATGCGCTACTGCTTGAAACTTCACAGGATACCCTCAATGTCAAAGCGGGTAGCATTGGCATTCAGCAAGCATTTGATCAAAGTGGCACTAAGCTACCACTAATGATCTCAGGAACGATCGAACCCATGGGTACAACCTTAGCAGGTCAGAACATAGAATCTTTTTATATATCCTTAGAACACCTTAACCCGATTTCGGTGGGACTAAACTGTGCGACAGGTCCGGAGTTCATGCGTGACCATATTCGTTCTCTGTCTGGCATGGCTTCTGTAGCTGTAAGTTGTTATCCAAATGCGGGTCTACCTGATGAGAATGGTAACTATCACGAATCTCCCGACTCGCTTGCTCAGAAAATTGGGGCTTTCGCAGAACAGGGATGGTTGAACATTGCTGGAGGATGCTGCGGAACAACGCCAGCACACATCCGGGCCATGCGTAATACACTTGCCAAATACCCCCCAAGAGAATTGAACGGAACACACCCGCCTGCATTGTCTGGCATTGAGCCAGTATACGTCGAGCAGGATAATCGTCCTTATATGGTTGGTGAGCGCACCAACGTACTTGGTTCACGGAAATTCAAACGCTTAATTGTCGAAGGCAAGTACGAAGAAGCTTCCGAAATTGCCCGGGCACAAGTGAAAAATGGAGCTCATATTGTTGACGTCTGCGTACAGGACCCTGACCGTGAGGAAACGGAAGATATGATCAAGTTCCTTGAACTTGTGGTCAAAAAGGTCAAGGTTCCGCTGATGATTGATACGACAGACGCTGCGGTTATCGATACAGCACTCCAATATTCACAAGGGAAGGCGATTATTAACTCCATTAACCTTGAGGATGGCGAAGAGAAATTTGAACTGGTAACACCGTTGTTGCATAAATATGGTGGAGCCGTAGTTGTCGGAACGATTGACGAACGTGGTCAGGCGATCACTCGCGAGGACAAGCTTGAAGTAGCCAAACGCTCGTATGATTTGCTGGTGAACAAATACGGGTTGAAACCAGAAGACCTTATTTTTGATACACTGGTGTTTCCGGTAGGTACGGGTGATGAGCAGTACATCGGATCTGCGAAAGAAACGATTGAAGGTATACGTATCATTAAAGAAGCGTTACCAGAGTGTCATACGATTCTAGGTATTAGTAACATCTCCTTTGGTTTGCCGGAAGCAGGTCGTGAAGTGCTAAACTCCGTTTTCCTGTACGAATGTACCAAAGCAGGACTGGATTATGCCATCGTGAATACCGAGAAGCTTGAGCGCTACGCGTCCATTCCGGAAGAAGAACGCAGACTCTCGGAAGAACTCTTATATAATACTAACGATGACACACTCGCTGCCTTCGTAGCCGCATTCCGTAACAAAAAGGTAGAGAAGAAAGAAAAAATCTCGAACCTTTCATTAGAAGAACGTCTCGCTTCTTATGTAGTTGAAGGAAGTAAAGAGGGGTTGTTGCCCGATCTGGAGCAGGCTCTCACCAAATATTCAGCGCTTGAAGTCATCAACGGCCCGTTGATGCGGGGCATGGAAGAAGTCGGGCGTCTCTTTAACAACAATGAGTTAATAGTAGCAGAGGTGCTTCAGAGTGCAGAAGTCATGAAAGCTTCTGTAGCATATTTGGAGCAGTTCATGGAGAAGAATGAAACAGCTGTTAAAGGAAAAATTATTCTCGCTACTGTAAAAGGGGATGTACATGACATCGGTAAAAACCTGGTGGAGATCATCTTGTCCAACAACGGTTACCGGATCATTAATTTGGGTATAAAAGTACCACCAGAGCGTATTATCGAGGCCTATAGGGAAGAAAAGGTAGATGCTATTGGCCTTTCAGGACTGCTCGTAAAATCTGCGCAGCAGATGATTCTCACCGCTCAGGATTTGCGTACAGCTGGAATTGATGTGCCAATTATGGTAGGTGGAGCAGCGTTAACACGTAAATTTACCAAAAATCGGATTCGTCCTGAATATAATGGTATGGTTGTTTATGCGAAGGATGCGATGGACGGTCTGGATCTGGCGAATAAGCTAATGAATCCTGTGACAAGGGAAACCATGCAAGCGGAGATGGATGCGGAAAAAGAAGCTGATGCGTCAAATGCGGGAGAGGTTCAAGCACTTCCCGAGCTTACCCGCGTAGAGCGCTCGGCCATTTCAGCTGACCATCCTGTGCTTACACCTCCTGATCTGGAGCGCCACACGTTACGGAATTATCCGTTATCACACATCTTGCCTTATGTGAATATGCAGATGTTGCTTGGACACCATTTGGGACTGCGTGGCTCGGTTGAACAATTGCTTGCAGCTGGCGATCCCAAAGCAACGGATCTGAAAGCGGTCGTAGACGGTATTATGCAGGAAGCGGTTCGTGATGGAATTATTCAGGCTCATGCGATGTATCGTTTCTTCCCGGCACAGTCGAGCGGCAATAGCGTCATCATTTACGATCCGCAAGATACCAGCAATATTCTGCACACTTTTACGTTCCCACGTCAAAAGGTAGAGCCATTCCTTTGTCTATCAGACTTCCTGAAGCCGGTTGAATCCGGTGAAATGGATTATGTAGGTTTCCTCGTTGTCACTGCGGGACATGGTGTACGCGAACTGTCCACAGCGTGGAAGGATCAAGGGGATTATCTACGTTCACACGCACTCCAGTCGGTAGCATTGGAAGTGGCAGAAGGGTTGGCAGAACGTGTGCATCATATGATGAGAGATATCTGGGGCTTCCCGGATTCCGCTGAAATGACGATGAAACAGCGTCATGGTGCGCGCTATCAGGGGATTCGAGTATCCTTTGGATATCCGGCTTGTCCGGATCTGGAGGATCAGGGTCCGTTATTCAAGCTGATGCAGCCTGAGGATATCGGAGTAGAGTTGACCGAAGGTTTCATGATGGAACCTGAAGCATCGGTGTCTGCGATGGTGTTCAGCCATCCGCAGGCCAAATATTTTAACGTCGAAAAAGCATAAATTTACAAGTTGTCAGGCAAGCCCTCCGCATGGTCGGAGGTTTTTTGCTGGCAACAGAAAGAGGTGCGATCCAGAATGGAACTATATTTCCTGGGAACTAATGCTGGTGTACCTACGCTGCAACGGAATGTAACGTCCATTGGACTACGCATGTTGGATGAGCGCAGAGCGTTGTGGTTGTTTGACTGCGGGGAAGGAACACAGCACCAGATTTTAAGTTCTCCGCTTAAACTAAGCAAATTGGAGAAAATATTTATTACCCATCTGCATGGTGACCATGTATTTGGATTACCGGGATTGCTGTCCAGTAGGGCATATCAGGGCGGAACGACTCCGCTAACGGTGTATGGACCGCCAGGGACAGAGCGCATGATTGCAACAACGATGGAGATTAGCCAATCTCGTCTGAATTATGATTTGAATATTGTGGAGCATACTGGCGGTGTACTGTTTGAAGATGACAGTTTTATTGTAGAGTCTGCTTTACTTGAACATCGTATCGACAGTTACGGGTATCGGATTACCGAGAAAGATCGTCCTGGTAGTCTCGATTCTGCTAAATTAGCAGCTTACGGTCTGAAACCAGGCCCGTTGTTCGGACGGTTAAAGCGGGGAGAGACGATTACATTAGACAGTGGTGAAACGGTACGTCCTGAGGATGTTTTGGGATCGCCAAAGCGCGGAATGGTGATTACTATTCTGGGGGATACACGTCCTTGCGAAAACGTGAAGCCTCTGTCTCAGGACGCAGACGTTCTTGTTCATGAAGCGACGTTTCTGCATGATCTGGCCGACACAGCGCATGAGTACTATCATAGTACTTCCAGACAAGCGGCAGAAGCGGCCCTAGCGGCGAATGTAGGTCAACTCATTATGACTCACTTCAGCTCTCGATATAAGGATGAGGAACAACTCCAGCCACTATTGGATGAGGCAAAGGCCATCTTCCCGAATACAAGACTTGCTAACGAGCACCAGCTGATTCCTGTTGTTCATCGAAAGCATGATTCATAGTAGTAAAGCTTATGTCCTAAGGGATGGAGCAGGCTATAATCAACAACCGGCGAATGAGACGGGACTGAGGGAGAATTGTGCCCGAGGTCCCTTTTGCAATCTGTTCAGAAAGCGTGTAGGATGGGCAATATGAGCAGGGAAATACTCCGAATTATTTTCCGGGAAAGCGCAGGAAATGACAAGCTTGTACAGAAGGCGCGCGTGTTATATCGTCTGTGTTCGATCCGGTTCGACTTGTGTTGCGTGCTTCTGCAAGCAAGAGCCATCCTCTTGCTTGAATACATAAAATAAGGTTTGTTTTCAACGTTAACCCTTATTAAGGTATGAAATGTTAATGGAATGAAGAAAGGAGTACTATGTATGATTAAGGCATATCTCATCGATTTGGATGGTACGCTGTATCATGGCAGACATCGTATCGATGGAGCCGATCAGCTTATCCGGACGCTGCGGGAGCAGGAATTGCCATATTTGTTCGTAACCAATAACTCATCCCGCACACCTCAAGGTGTAGCCGATCATCTTAATGGGATGGGTATAGCAGCTGATGCATCTGAGGTATGTACCTCTGCGGTGGCCGCTGCCGAATACGTTGCTGCAGAATCCCCCGGGGCGAAGGTGGCGTGCATTGGTGAAAATGGACTGCTACAGGCCATTGAAGAAGCCGGGTTAATTCTGACAGAGGATGAGCCGGAGGTTGTCATTCAAGGTATTGATCGTGATTTTTCCTATCAAAAATTAACGAAGGCACTCCGCTGGATAAATGGGGGAGCTAAGTTTGTTATGACTAACCCGGATCTTCAGCTTCCTGCTGATGATGGATTAACGCCTGGTGCGGGTACGATTGGGGCTGCCATCGAGGCAGCGACGGGCGTGCAACCAACGGTGATCGGCAAACCTTCGAGTGTTATTATGAGATCAGCCATTCGACGGTTGAACTTGAAAGCTGAAGAAGTGGCTGTTATCGGGGATAATATGCGCACGGACATTGCTGCAGGTGTCGCAGCGGGCTGCGAAACGTTGCTTGTTCTAACAGGTGTCACTACACATGAAAATATGGATGGACATATTCAGGCCGTGAAAGCACGTCCAGATCATGTTTTTGAAGATTTGCATACACTGATTGCATGGCTAGTCGAAAAGGCTGACCAAGCTTCTAAGAAGGAGTAGATAAAGCATGCCAGAGTTACCAGAAATGGAAAATTACCGGACGTTATTGTCCGAGCATATACTTGATTTACCGATTACTGGGGTAGTTGTAAACCGTGAAAAGACGATTAATACGACTTCTGATGTCTTCATACGTGAACTAACAGGCAACCGGATTATATTTGTAGAGCGGAGAGCAAAACATCTGATCTTTCACCTTGCCAACGGGAAACGCCTTGTGCTTCACCTGATGCTTGGTGGCATGTTGTTCTGGGGCACGGAGGACGAGCGTCCTGACCGGACTACACAGGTAGAGATTCAATTTGGAGAACATATTCTATTCTTCATCGGTTTACGTCTCGGTTATCTGCATCTGATGACTTCCAAGGAAACAGAAGAAGTAATGTCCGATCTTGGACCGGAGCCTCTGGATCGAAGAATGAATAAGGAACGTTTTGCTGGGCTGCTTAAAGGTCGGCGGGGAACACTCAAAACAACCTTGGTAAATCAACATATTATTGCAGGCATCGGTAATTGTTATTCAGATGAGATTGCCTTCGCGGCAGGATTAAGACCGAGCTCGAAAACGCAGAACATTGCAAACTCAACAGAACTGACTGAGCGATTGTATCACTCCATGCAGTCTGTGCTGCGAGAAGCTGCATCGGAGGGCGGTTATATGGAAATGCCGCTGATGCATGGCGATGACAAAACAGGGAAGTTTGACGAGCAGTGTAGGGTTTACGACCGGGAAGGCGAAGCTTGCTCACGCTGCGGGGGAACTATTGAGAAAGTTGAAATTACGGGCAAAAAGGCATTTTTCTGTCCGAATTGTCAGCATGAGGCCTAAAACCGGCATCGGCGCACATGTTAGCACCAGAGGTGGATTTTTGCAGGCAGCCAAGAGAGCATATGAGATGGGGGCAACGGCTTTTCAGTATTTCCCGAAAAACCCGCGCAGTCTCAGTCTGAAACGTCTGGATCCGAAGGATGCTGCAAAGTGCAGGGATTGGTGTATGGAGCATGGACTAGCTTCCATTGCACACTCGCCTTATCCCACGAATCCGGCACTTGGCATGACCCGTGGAGAGGCGGGTTTTCATGCTATTGTTTCATCGATTCGCAATGATCTTGAAATTTCGGACGCCTGTGGCTCTGTTGGCACGGTCGTGCATTTTGGTCATGTTCAAACCAAAGACCCGCTGGATGGATATCGAAATGTAATAGATTGCTTGGATACTGCACTGGAAGGGTGGCAAGGCGAATCAAAGATTTTGCTTGAAAATCAGGCAGGGGATCATGGCTCCATGGGAACAACGATGGAAGAGATGATCCAGATTCGCAAGCTGAGCCGATATTCGGAACATATTGCTTTTTGCTTCGACACATGTCATGCTTTTGCTTCAGGGATGTGGAAAGACGAAGATGAGGCAGCTTTGTTAGAGAAGGGCAGACAACTGGGATATTGGGATGTCCTGGCAGTTGTTCATTTTAATGATTCCAAGTATGCATCCGGTTTGAACAAAGACAGACATGCGAGAATTGGTCAGGGTCATATCGGCTATGAATCCATGCAGAAACTGCTGCACTCGCCAGAATTTCAACAATCAGTTGTTGTGCTGGAGACGGAAACGGGAGAAGATGGAACGCACCGTGAAGATATAAATCTCATGCGTTCCTGGTTATAGGTGGGGAGGTGCGAAACCATGCATGTTTTTCTTGATGACTATCGTTCTTGTCCAAAAGGGTTTGTACTGGCTACCAATGCAGAGGATTGCCTTTTGTTATTGAGAGAGGGCGAAGTAGATATTTTGTCACTGGACTATGAGCTTGGACCGGATTCGATGAACGGCGGTGAGGTTGCCGCGGCGATTGTAAGGGAAGGGTTGTATCCGCGTCAAATCTATTTGCATACGTCGAGTATGTATGGAAAACGACAGATGTACGAGATGTTATATAGCAATAAACCTGACTCGGTTGTAATTCATAATGGCCCGATGACAGGTGAAGTCATGCTTCGTGTAGCTGCGGAGGCTGAGGAGTCATGAAGCCGATCACATCTAAAATGGTAATGCGTGGTGTATGGGAAGGTATGCCTCAGGCTGTATTTATTTATACCCCGTTGTGTGGAACGTGTGCAGCGGCACGTCGTATGCTGGAAGTCGCTGAGCATATGTTGCCAGAAGGTGTTTTATATGAAATGAACATTCATGATATTCCTGAGCTTGTTCAACAATTTCAGATTTCGAGTGTACCGGCGTTAATGTTGTTTGATGGCGAACAAGATGTGCCCAGGATGGTTTACCGGATGAACTCCGTTGAGCATCTACTGAATGAAATTCGGAAGGCGGTGTTGAAATGAGTATTGTAACGATGGAGCAAATTTCTCTTCGCCGTGAAGAAAATCAGATCTTGGATGACGTTCATCTGCGCATTGAACCAGGGGAACATTGGGTTATTCTGGGGCGTAACGGATCCGGTAAGACTACACTGCTGGAAATGATGAATGGATATATGTTTCCAAGTTCGGGACGCATTGAAGTGCTGGGTAATGTTTACGGGCAATGCGATGTCCGGGAGGTTCGCAAGGAGATTGGTTATATCAGCCAAACCCTGATTGAAAAACTGACCTTACGTGATCCGGTGTGGGAGGTTGTCGCTACAGGAGCCTATGCCTTTTTGCGTTTTTATCAGACGATTCCGGATGAAGTGAAATCAAAAGCGATGCAGCTACTGGATGAGATGGGCTTCGCAAAGCTGGCAAATCAGCCGCTGGGAACATTATCCCAAGGAGAACGTAAAAAAGTCATGTTGGCACGTTCGTTAATGTCGGAACCAAAGCTGCTTATTATGGACGAGCCGTGCGCTGGCCTTGATCTGTATGAACGAGAGAAGATGCTCATGGAGATTGATCGTCTGCGCCAACGAAATATGACGGTGGTGTATGTCACCCATCATGTGGAAGAGATCGTGCCGTTGTTTACTCATGTCGCACTGATCCGTGATGGACGTATTGCCGCGGCGGGGCCAAAACATGAGATATTAACAGAAGATACAATTAAGAATACGTATGATATTCCGGTGGAAGTTCAGTGGCATGAAGATCGTCCATGGATACGCGTACGTTCTGGAGGGTAACACAAGTTGAGTACACAATCGATTTCGGGAGAAACAGACTTTTCCCGTTTTATATGCACGGCCAATCACGGCTTTGCACCTTATGCGCAGGAGGAGTTACGCCGTACTTTTGGAGCAGTTAAGAGCACGGTGCTGGTTCCAGGTGAGATTCTACTAGCTGGTTTGCCAGTTGCAGAGGAAGAAGTCTCGATTAGACTTTTGCAAGAGTCCCCAACGTTTTTACGTCATATCCAACCTGTGCAGTTTCAAGAGAATACGGAAAATCCAGAGCAGTCTATGGAGAAGTTGATTGCTTTTATTTTGAACCATGGAGAATTGTCGGGTGCGAAGGTTGTCATGCAAACTCGCAAAACAGAAGGTTCTTTTTGGCGTGAAAATGCAGCTGCGTTGAAACAAACGCTGACAGAAAAGCTGGATGATCTGGGATCTGATTGGGTTATTCGGGATGCGGAATATGTCATTTCGGTATTTGCTGCCGATGATATGTTGTATGCAGGTGTGTCCAAACCCGAACAGAATCTGTCCGATTGGAGCGGCGGTGCGATCCGTTTTCAGAAGGAAGAAGGACAAATCTCACGAGCCAAGTTTAAGTTGCTTGAAGCGGAGCAAACGTTTGGTATTGATTTTACTTCGTTTCATAAAGCACTTGATATTGGCGCAGCACCTGGGGGCTGGACATCGTTCTTGCTTGAGCGCGGCCTTGAGGTAACGGCGGTAGACCCGGCGAAAATGGATGCAACGTTGTTAACTTCACCGAAATTGACCTTTTTGAAAAAAAATGCAGGTGATGTTCGCTTCCGCGAAGGTGAGTTTGATCTGCTTGTTTGTGATATGAGCTGGAGTCCGAAACTGATGAGCAGGTTGGTATCTGATCTATTATACAGTCTTCAATCTGGTGGAACGGCGATTGTTACCGTAAAACTGCTTCACAAGAAACCGCTCGCGCTCATTAAAGACGTTATTGATACGTTTGAGCGTTCACGGATGCAGATTCAGCGCTCGAAGCAGCTGTTTCATAATCGTGAAGAGATCACACTTTATATGATTAAATATTAAGTCATTTAACTTATAAAATATTCTGCTTTACAACGGTTGATTATGTGTACTATAATGATACCAATATTAACCATAATGACAATAAATTTGAGGGAAAGCATCCCGAAGTGAACATCACTGGAATTCCAGTGTGCTCATTTTCGGTGAAGTTTTCCCTTTTTATGTTGTTTGGAAGGAGGGAGACCTATGAGACATCCGGCGAGGCTAGAACGCGGCAGCCTGCTGGGAGGAAGATATCGTATCCTATCGATTCTTGGTTCAGGAGGAATGAGCCATGTGTATGAGGCAGAGGATCTGAAGCTGCCAGGGAAAATCTGGGCTGTGAAGGAAAGTATCACGAAGCTTCCTTATGAAGATAACATGGAGAGAGAAGCAGTTCTGTTGACCTCTTTACGGCATCCAAAACTTCCGCAAATCGTTGATTTTTTTGCTCCTGATGAAGATGGTTATACTTACCTGGTTATGGAATACATTGAAGGATTAACGCTCAGTGACTACTTTAAACAGTGCAGGGGTAAAATTCCGGTGGAGCATTTGATCGATTTTGTACTGCAGTTGCTGGATGTATTGAGTTATCTGCATAACCTGAAGCCTGCTATCATTTATAGGGATCTAAAACCGTCCAACATTATGATTACACCGGAGTATGAAGTACGCCTGATTGACTTTGGCATTGCTCGCAGTTACAAGGCTCAACATGCTGAAGATACGGTTAAACTTGGGACTGCAGGATTTGCGGCACCTGAACAGTATGGTTTCGGGCAAACTGATGCCCGTTCAGACTTGTATGGTCTTGGAGCTTTGATGTTGTACCTCATGACGAGTGGAGCTTATACCGAATGGGTCCAAGGAGTGGAAAGCTCTATACGGAGCGATGTCCCGCGAACCTACATTCCTGTTGCTAGGCGTTTGTTGCGATATGATGCGAATGAAAGGTTTCAAACGGCCGATGAGGTGAGAAAAGAACTTCTTCGAATACCTGGAGTATCATCATCCCGTTCAGATTACCAGATGACGCTTGATGGGGGGACCAGAGTAATTGCACTTACAGGGGTCTCGGCTGGGGCAGGTGTTACTCATACCGCGATCGCGATCAGCCATTATCTAGAGAGGCAGAACTTCAAGGTTGCTGTAATTGAAATGTCACCTCGCTCTCAATCATTCTCGCGAATTCAGCAAATTGCGCTAGGCGGTAAACCTGTGGCATCAAGCAGACAGTTTGCGGTGGATGGTGTGCATTATTGGAAACAGTCGGGCCGAGCCGATATTTTATCCCTGCTGGGCGGTAGTTATCAGTTTATCGTGATGGATCTTGGCAGTGGTCAGGATCAAAACCGGCTTGAGGAGTTTCTGCGTGCGGATCTGCCCATCGTTATTGGTTCTGGTGCAGAATGGAAACAACCAGAGATCAGTGCTTTTGTACGATCACATCATCGTTATCCTAGGGAGAAATGGATATACTGTCTTCCAATTGCCGCAGCAGATGCTGTGGAACGTGTGCGCAGAACACTGAATACAACAAGTGTATATACACTGCCGTTGCAGCTTGACCCATTTGACAAGGATGCAAATATGGATAAGGTATTTGCACAAATTTTAGGGCATTTAATCGTGAAGAAGCCCCCAAAACGTTCATTGTTTTCACGCAGAAAATCATGAATAGAGGAGATTGTGAAAGGAGAGCCTCTTTTGTCCAAATTAAGAAAACAAAGTCGTCAACTGATTTATGCAGGACTAATTGGAGCAGGAGTTGTGAGTATAATCTTTGGAGGATATGTGGTATACCAACTCAAGACAACAGAGGATGTCAGGTCAACTATGGAGGCCCGTTATCTGGCAGCTTATGAGGAGAAAGAAACGGAGTTGTTACAGCAATGGAATTCTGGTGCCCAAGGTTGGGTTACCGTTAGGGATATTGAAGCAGGAGAAACGATCACGCCCAAGGATCTAAAATTGATTGCGATCCCGGATGCCCAGGCACCGCGCAATCTATGGTCCAGTTCGCAAAAGCTGGACGGGCAGTCAGCTAAAATTGAGCTTAAAAAAGGAACAGCTATTACAACGGAAATGGTCTACGAGGAAACACCGGCATCGCCTGATTTAAGAAATCGCGAGTTGCAAGTGGTATTGCTACCATCTTCACTTGCCAAAGGAGACATGATCGATGTTCGTATTCAGTTTCCCACAGGTCAAGACTATATCCTCTTGTCCAAGAAAAAAGTGGAACGGTTAAACACAGCGACATTATGGATAACGATGACAGAAGAAGAGATTTTATCGTTGTCCAGTGCAATCGTGGATGCCTATTTACATAAAGCTTCAATATACGCTTTAACCTATGTAGAACCACAATTTCAGACAGCAGCTATTCCAACATATCCAGCCAATTCCGAAGTGTTAAAGCTACTGGAGAGTGATCCTAACATTGTGCGTCATGCCGAGCAAGAATTATCGAGACAAGTTCGAAGTTCACTCGAAAGTTCGTTAGCTGCGTCCATGTCAGCACCATCCAAAGGAATTGAACAGGATGTGGCACAATCCTCGGTCACGTATAACAAAAGGCCGACAGCACAAGATTCATCTGAGTCAAACGGAATGATCTGGAATGACGGTACAGGCAATACGACTGTGGGTCAAACTGGAGAGGCATCGGATGCCATCCAATCTTCGACATTGAATGAGCAGCAGCAATTGCTGACGGGAAATGAGTGATTAAATAAAATGATTTTTTCTTGTAACAACATTAAATTGAGATTGGGGCGCTGATCAGTGCATATATGGATTTTTGCAGGTTTATGTGAGAAAAACGACCTGATGTTATATCTATGTAAAATACTTGCCTCGACAGGTAAACGAGTTCTACTAGTGGATGGCACGTTGCAACAAAAATATGGATACAGGGTTGGGGATCATCAGCCATCTTTACGGGTTGTGGAATTTGAGGGATTTGACATTGCTTGTCATTTTGTAACTGGGGCAGCGGTGGAACATCATTTGCAGATGAACGGTGAGCATCTGGACAATTATGATTATGTGTTATATGACATAGAAACTCTGCAATTTGCTTCAAGAAATGTATGGCTAACCGCAGAAGTTCGCGTCTGGGTGAGTGATTATAAGCGATACAATCTGGAGCGGGGGAAAGGGTGGCTGGAGCGACTACTCACCGAACAGGAACTTCCTGAAGAGTTGGCTTTCCAGCGAATGTTGATCAATGGTGTGGATTGCAAACTAGAAGCCCATTATTTGTGGGCCTATCTTGAGGGTGGTCCTTTTCGTTGGACTGGTGAGTCCCTAATCCTTCCGTGGGATGAGCTGAGCGCGGCGGTCCAACTAGAAAATGAACATTATTACCGTGTACAGCTTGACCCATTGTCCAGAAACTACAAAAAATCGTTATGTCGTGTTGTAGAACAACTTACAGGTTGGGAAGGCGTTCGCAGCCGCCGAGCGATCAAGGAAGCAGGGAGGCTGAGGGCATGAGTACGATCGCTTTTTGGAGTCCTTTTGCTGAAATGGGATGTTCATCAAGTACATTAATGAGTGCTTATGCGACAGCATTCCAGTATAGAACCAGGGTGCTACTAGTCAATACAGGTCAGGCAAACTGTGGTATAGAAGCAGGTATATTTCAAGATGAGAAGCTTCCTGCTGATGTATTATATTCATTTGAAGAAAGTGGTTGGGATGCTATTGAACGACTGTTTATCAGTGGTAGTCTTAACAAACATAATCTAAGGGATTACACGAAGCCGCTGTTGAAAGATCGACTTGATCTGCTTACCGGGAGCATGAACAAAAGTGAGCGATCTGCGAGTGAAAAGGGGGAAGTATTAAAAAAGCTTCTGGAAACTGCTAATCAATGTTATGATCTCGTGCTTTTGGATGCAGAGCGCTCTAATATCAATCCACAGCTTATCGTGCAGCAAGCCGATTATGTAGTCGTTGTTCTGAATCAAAATATGAGGAATCTTAAACAATTTTTTGAAGAGATCCTGCCTGAACAATTGAGTGAACAAAAGCTACATGTACTTATTAATAAGTATGATTCACATTCTCGT
The DNA here is from genome assembly GCF_052114825.1 of Paenibacillus sp. 2TAF8. NCBI lineage: Bacteria > Bacillati > Bacillota > Bacilli > Caryophanales > Paenibacillaceae > Paenibacillus > Paenibacillus sp. 2TAF8. The sequence goes on along the minus strand of NZ_JBFRFN010000008.1, from coordinate 229,397 downwards.
GTTACACTCTCCAATATCAAGCGTGGTTTCAGGTACAAAGGGAGTATTTCCGCGATTCCGTATACAACCGGGTATTTGGATGCGATGAATCGGAGAGATGTTGCCAGGTATCTTCAGCTTGAGAATCTGAGTGAAAAAAAGGACGTTCGTAAGGGGAGTTTGACCGCTGGCATAGGGGAACTCACTCGCCTGATTATGGATGGTGCGGGGATGCGCACTATGCTGAAGAGGCTAGAAAGGGGAGCCTGAATCTCCAATGGTTTGGAATGCGATTATTATAACGATTATTCTGATTGCGGGTATATATTATGTCTGGTTTAAGTATCGAGCTTATACTCGGGAGAAAAGTGGGCGTGTACCTGAGCAGGAATCTCTTACAATCGAGACATTAATTGAACAAGTTAAAAATTTATTGCATGAAATAAGTCATAGCCAGCTTGCCGATGCAGGTTTACACGAGGAAGAGTATCGCCGCAGAATCAATCAGCGTGCTGAGATGAGAAAAGCACTCAAAGGCTGTGTGTCTGGAAGCATCAGTGACAAGACGTATGTCAAAAATCTGATTGGTGACTTGCTGACAAGAAGTATTGGTCTGAACAAATCCAATGTGGATGAAGTGATGATGTTCGCTGAACCCGAACGGTTAAACACGCAAGATCGCTTCGAGATCGTATTTTATTTATACCGTCAACAATTTGGCACAGATGCACTCTCCAGAATGATTGATACGTATGATTTAGGTAAACTAAGGCTGGAAGAAGGTTCACAAGATGGCGGCAGTTATTATATTACCGAGCAAGATATCCAGTATGTCTTTGATTGTGAATACCGGGAACTGAGTTTCAGAGAAAAGGTTGAAATTATCGTGCAGCGCATCTACCAGCACTATAAAGGATTCTCAGTCGTGGATGAGATCAGGGATCAACGGATTGATGGCGTAAGTGGCGGGGTAAGCGGGATTCTCGAAACGCTTCCACATATGGGGAATCACGCACCGGCTTCTTGGAATGATCTTTTGGAACATGCTTTTGAGGATGAACCTGAGGAAGAACCACTTAGCGGGATGGAGAGTGTCTGGATTTTTTATAAGGGTAAGTCCATACACCTGTCTTTTTTGAGCTTTGGCAGCATTCGAGAGTTGAAAAGAGTGTGTCAGAACATATACAAATACAATTATCCTGGTCAATTGTCGGAAGCAAGTGGTTATAAAGTGAATGAAATGAAAGACGGCTCACGTGTCGTCGTCGTGCGTCCTCCTTTTGCTGAATCATGGGCATTCTTTGTTCGGAAGTTTGATATTCCCAATGCTTCTCTTGAACAATTGATTACAGGTAACAACGCACAAATGCCAATAGAACTGTTGCAATATTTGATGAAAGGCAGTCGGATCACGGCAGTAACCGGAGCACAGGGCTCTGGTAAAACAACATTAATGATGGCCATGGTTAAACATATCTATGCTTCCTATACTTTGCGAGTACAGGAGATGGCATTTGAGCTGCAATTAAGACGGATATACAGTCGCCGTAACATTCTGAGTTTTCGGGAAACGGAACATATATCGGGTCAGCAGGGGCTGGATCTACAGAAAAAAACAGATGGGACAGTAAACATTCTCGGTGAAGTTGCGAGTGATGAGGTGGCTACGTGGATGATTCAGATGTCACAAGTGGCGAGTCTGTTCACCCTGTTTACACATCACGCCAAAACATTTCGTGACCTGGTGTTTTCACTCCGGAACTCATTGCTCAAAACAGGCATGTTCCAGCACGAGCATATCGCCGAAGAACAGGTTGTCAGTGTCATTAACTTTGATGTCCATATGAAAAAAGATGCAGAGGGTCGCAGATATATTGAGCGAATCACCGAATGTATCCCCCATTTCCGCGAAGCAGTGGACGTTGAAGAGAGGGCGGGGTTCACATTTAGAAATGTAGTGGAGTATCACCAAGGGAAATATGTGGCTACTGCTCCAATCTCCGCTGCGAGCATTTCGGATATGCAGGAACAAATGACGCTACCGGATGCCGAGAAATTCAGGCAGTTTATTGGACAACACTGGGGTGAAAGCTATGAGCATTAAATGGCTTTTGTTATTTGTAGTCGGCATTTGTGCAATTGGTTTAGCCACGACGTTAATTATTCTTCATACAGTGCGGCGAAGAGAATCTGTCTCATCATACGCTGCCGCGAATGTCGCCCACATTCAAGGTAATAAGCACAGAAATTGGGGATCGTTCTTATTGCAAGCGTATCAAGTTGGTATGAAGGTGCCCTTCCTTTCGGTGTATATCTTACAGGTACAAAAAAGAATATCCTACCGCTATGCCAAGGATGAACCAGCGCTTCGCAGAGTAACAATGAATGTTGTTCTGATCATTATGGGCGGGTATGGAAGTATCAGTGTTGCGCTGTTTTGGTTGCAGCCTGGCCTCACTTTTATCATTCTAGCCATCCTTTGTGCTGTCGTAGTAAACAGTCTTGTGCTGGATATGTGCTTGAGTCGTATGGAGAAAAAACTTCTGATGCAAATGCTTGATCTTTTTGCAGATGTAAGACATCGGTATCACCAACATGGAATGGTTGAGGAAGCACTGTATGAAGCATCCGAGGCGGGGGCAGGAGAAGCAGCCGTGCAAGTCAGACTGATCTATGAAGCACTAACTTCTCCCGATCCGAATGAGGCACTTGAGCGTTATTATGAAGTGGCACCGAACCGTTTTCTCAAAGGTTTTGCTGGTGTTTCTTATATGGTAATGGAGTTTGGAGATAAGGACAAGGAGCAGGGGTCTATTTATCTTCAAGGATTGGGTAATCTGACTAAGGAGATACATCTTGAAATTTTGAGACGTGATCGGCTTGATTATCTGTTGCAGGGATTAAACGTGATTGCGCTTGCACCTGTTCTGTTTACAGGGCCAATTGAACGTTGGGCTCGAGTCAGTTTCCCGACAATGGATGAGTTTTATCGTAGCAAGCTTGGTTTCGTCACCAAAATATCCATCTACGTGATCATCATTGTTGCCTATTTGCTGTTACAACGTCTTCAGCAATATGATGAAACGCGCTATCGCTCTGGACAGAAGCAATCCGGACTGGATCGGTTTCTGTACAAACAAATCTTTTTACGGAAAATGGCTATGCTTTTTGCTCCCAGACCCGGAACTGCCTCGTACAACCAGACGATCAGATTAATGAGAGAGAGTAATGCCGAGTTAAAATACGAATGGCTGGCTATTCGCAGATTCTTGTTGTTCACAAGTTGTGTGGTTCTTAGTATAGGATTGACTCTTATGTTGCATCAAGTCGAGCGTAATCACATATTGTACGATCCAATTAGGGATGACCGTATGTTTGGTGCGATGTCCGAGGCAGATTTGAAAGTAGCCAGAGAGCAGACGGCGCTTGACGAAACGGTTATGGCGTATGTTGAAATGCAGCGCGGAGCCACATACGAGGATATCTCCAATGCACTGTTACAGCTTGCGCCAGTCCAACTTGACCATGATACACAGACTGCAACAATTCAGCGGATTATGTCGAAGTTAAAGGCGTATAACAACCAGTATATGCGATGGTGGGAAATTGTTTTGTCACTATTCATGGGTATAGGCGGCTACTATTTGCCGATCTGGCTCATGTTGTTCCAACGTAAAATGCGAAACTTGGATATGCGGCATGAAATCTATCAATTCCAGACGGTGATTTCGATTTTGCGTGAGATGGATCGTATGTCTGTGGAGGAGATTGTGGAATGGCTCAATCGATTCGCTGTTATTTTTAAAAGGCCACTGCAAAAGTGTCTACTTCACTTCGAACATGGTCCTGAGCAAGCTCTTGAACAATTAAAAGCGGAAGTGGGCTTACCTGAATTTCAACGTTTAATTGATAAACTTCAACTTGCTTTAGGTAAAATATCCATTCGGGAAGCTTTTGATGATTTGGAAAGCATGATGGCGTTTTATTTTGAACAGCGCAAACAAGAGTACAGCAAAATGATTGATATCAAGGCAGGCTGGGGAAGAACGATCGGTTTCACACCTATGTACGCTCTGATCTTCCTTTATCTCGTAATTCCGCTGGTTGGTATGAGTTTCATGCAAATGAACATGTATTATGAACAAATTCAAAAACTGTAGTGTTTGGCTTTTAGAAACATCTGAACATAAAATCAAACATTTCACTCTAGGAGGGCATTTCATATGAATAATGCATCAAGTGCTTTAAAGGTGGCAGCAGGAATATTTTTGACCATTGCTTTGATTACGATTGTGGTGTTGTTATTTATTTCGGCTCAGGAGGCAACGAAAACAGCCCAGAATAACTTTGCAGATATTCAAACAGAATTGTCTCAGGCAGCATTTACCGTGTATGACGGAACAACCATCAGTGGTTCACAAGTGACCAATGCTTTACGTAAATACGCGGACAAAGATCAATTTGGTATCCAGGTCATTACGGGAAAAAATAAAAGCGGACAATGGTACGGCAATCAGCTCAACATCTCTCAGGATCTGAATAATGCTGACTATGGGTCTGTGATTGCCCCTGATGACAAGGTGGGGAGCATCAATCAGACGATGAGTGAAAAAGACAATCAATACGTTAATCCTAGCGGCAAATTCAAGGCCATTATCGTTAAAGACAGATCCAATGTGGTTAGAGGTCTGATCTTCCAGCAATCCTGACTGGAGCTGGTAGAACATGTCGCGGAACACACAGCATCTGATGCTGTTCTGTACAGCGGTTGTCCTTTTTGTGACAGCCTGCTTGTACGGGCAGTGGAACATCCGTTTTTTAAACGAGGCCTTGAACGACAGGGTGAAAACAAATGTGGCCATGGAAGGCAGAGTACACACGACACTTCAGACGAGCGGAATGGTCAGTTATACAGGAGCTGAGGTTTTGCATACTGTGCGGCAAATGACAGGTACAGGAGTTCAAGTGGAGGTGGACGGTCATGCGTATATAATTGATCCACTTCTAGATCCATCAGCGATAATTCCGGTTGAACTAAAGGGGAAATATCGACCTGAATATAACCGAAGTGCACTCGGAGAATTGTTAAAGCTTTCTTTTTGGAAGGAGGTAGAGATACAGTGATCAATGCAGCATCCAAGTTGTTTGCGGTATTGCTTGCCGTTCTTCTGCTCTATGTGTATCCTGCGGCAGAGACCGCCGAACGTCAGGATGATATTGCGCGCTTGACAGCGACTCAGAGTGTCACACGATTTGTGGATGCTGTCCGCACTAAGGGATATATCTCACCTCGAATGCTGATGGAATTCCAAGAGCAGTTAGCACAAACCGGAAACAACTATGATATTTCCATGGAACATTTACATAAAAAATATGTTCCTCACTATACAGATCCGATAATTCAAAACAGCTTCACGGGTACATATGAGGTTGTTTACGATGCGTACTACTTGTCCCAGATTCAGGAGCGTTTATTTCCATTGTCTAGTACATTGTCAATCGGTGATCCGGGGCGCAGATATACACTAATCATGGGTGATTTCTTCACCGTCAGTCTTAAAAGCACCAATCGTACCCCTTCTATGATGATAAGGGAGTGGTTACAAGGCACAGCCCAGGCTTCTGCGGTTTTTGCTTCGTATGGAGGCATGGTATTGAATGAAGATTACTGAGCTTTCCATTGTTTTTGTACTCATATTCTTTCCTCTCTTTTACATTCTAACGTTCCATACGCATGATGCGCAAAAGGCCAGTGAACTGTCTTATCGCTACCAAACGGCACTTCAAACCGCAGTGATGGATGCTGGTGCAGTTATGCACCAGAATGAAAAACAAGATGCTGAAGCAGGTTATGATTCTGCCAAGTTCGTGAAGGCGGATAAGGAGCTGGCTTTGTTTACCTTTACTCAAACGATGGCATTAAACATGGGCATACAGGATGACAAGGTGGCTATCCAACATATGTTTGATTACATCCCTGCGATCGTTATTCTGGATTACGACGGTTATTATATTTTTGCTAAGGAATCCGAGATGACAGGCACGATGGAAGCATCTTTCATACAGGTGTGGAGTCCGAAAAAACCATATACATATTCAGATTCGGAAGGCAACAGCATTAATTTCACACTTGATGGTTATGTACATGCTTATGATGCCAGGGCACGGAAATGGATCGAAGGATTTCAGCATGAGTTGGCCACGAGTTCAACAATTGCACTGCTTCAGGATTCAATACTTTTTGAACAGGTACGGCGCACCCACATCGTGACTCGTGTTCAGGACGAGCTGGCAGGTGTAATTAATCGCCATAATGAGTTCGCAAGAAAGAATGGGGTGTCTTATTTGTTTACGATGCCCTTAATCTCGCAAGAAGATTGGTACAATTCGATCAATGATACAGGTATCATGGCTTTTATACAGGGCATTGCTGCAGGGAGTCAGAAGATTAACAATTATGCGATTGGCGGAGGCAGACTAGTCAAAAAAACAGCAGTTGTTGGCGGAGTTGATCCCGCAACAGGGATTAAATATCATTATCCTGCCACCTGTAACCCCGGTTTTCGTGCTGAAGAGGTATTCACGACTGCAAAGCAGGCAGCGGCCAGGGGTTACTTTGAATATGATTGCTCTGCCCATTTTTCATTACTTTCAGAAAAGACTGAACCTGTGCTAGAATAGGGGTTTGAAACGATAACTAAAAGTAATGTAAATAGATAGGAGCAGTCTCATCTTATGAGTTTATTGTCAGTAGAGAACGTCAGTCACAATTTTGGAGACCGTACGTTGTTTAAAAATGTTTCTTTTCGTCTACTAGCCGGAGAACGAGTTGGTCTGGTTGGAGCTAACGGTGCCGGAAAATCAACCCTCATGAATATCCTGACTGGAAAATTGCTTAAGGATAGCGGTAAAGTGGAGTGGACCCCTAAGGTCCGTTACGGTTATCTTGATCAACACACGAAGTTAACACCAGGCAAAACGATTCGTGATGTACTCAAAGATGCTTTTCTCCCATTGCTGGAACTGGAAAAGGAAATGATGGCGATCACGGATCAGATGGCTGATGCCGATCCAGAGAAGCTGGAACAGTTGCTTGAAGATATGGGCGAGATTCAGGAACAGCTGGAACAGGGCGATTTTTATCTGATCGATGTGAAAGTGGAAGAAATGGCAAATGGTCTGGGATTAAATGCCATCGGCCTTGATCGGGATGTTGCAGCTCTTAGTGGTGGACAACGCACGAAGGTACTTCTCGCGAAGTTATTATTGGAAAAACCTACTGCCCTTTTATTGGATGAGCCGACCAACTATCTGGATGTAGAGCATATTGAGTGGCTAACACGCTATTTGAAAGACTATCCTTATGCTTTTCTGCTGATCTCTCATGATACGGAGTTCATGAATGAAGTTGTTAATGTTATCTATCATTTGGAGTTTGCCAAATTGACTCGGTACGCTGCAAACTATGATAAATTCCTGGAGATGGCAGATATGCAGAAAGCACAGCATATTGATGCCTACGAGAAACAACAGGAATACATCAAAAAGCAGGAAGATTTCATTCAACGCAACAAAGCTCGAGCTTCGACCTCTGGTAGAGCGAAAAGCCGGGAAAAACAACTCGGAAAGGTCGAGCGAATTGATCGACCGGACGAAGCCGCAAAACCAACATTCAAGTTCAAGGATGCGCGCGCGAGTAGTAAAACTGTTTTTGAAGGTATCGACTTTGAAATTGGTTATACGTATCCGCTATTACCCAAGATGACGATGACGATTGAACGTGGAGAAAAGATTGCGATTGTGGGATGTAACGGGGTAGGTAAATCAACACTTCTCAAAACAATTTTGGGTAAAATTGCGCCGATCAGCGGTAAAACATTCCTTGGAGATTACTTGGAGACAGCTTACTTCGAGCAGGAAGTGAGAGCGGGAAATATTACACCGATCGATGATGTATGGAACGAGTTTTCACATTTGACACAGAATGAAGTGCGAGGTCATCTTGCACGCTGTGGGCTTAAAAATGAGCATATCACTCGTCCTCTTAACATGCTGAGTGGAGGAGAGCAGGCTAAAGTGCGATTATGTAAGTTGCTGATGCGTGAAAGCAACTGGGTTCTGTTTGACGAACCGACGAACCATCTGGATGTAACAGCAAAGGCTGAACTGCAGCGTGCGTTGCAGGAATACAAGGGAACCGTTTTACTTGTATCTCACGAACCGGATTTTTATGAAGGCTGGGTCACCAAAACGTGGAATGTAGAAGAGTGGTCTGAAAAAGCACAATGACAAAAAAAACCGGTTGTGGTAATATAGGCTACAACTTCATATGAACACTAGGGGGGCCGCACGATGCGGCTGAGATGGAAGAATGCGATTCCGGACCCTTCGCACCTGATCTGGATCATACCAGCGTAGGGAAGTGGCGCGTTTCAGCGAAAAAGGTAGTAAATGATTCTTCAATGTAAAGATGGGATCTTTACTACATCGTGATGCAGGCATCTCAATACATGAGCAGACAGTTATAGGGTTACCGATTAAACTGTTTACCAGGTATTCGTCGAATGTTTGTTATTGAACTGAACCTTTTTTAATACGCAGCCACTCCCTACGGGAGTGGCTTTTTTTGATTTTATTTTCGTTACGCCGCTCCCAAGTCTGAAAGGAGGGAAAACGAGATTGCATCCTACGGTGACTGAGCATGAAGAGAACGAATTAAATGAATGCTCAAAAAGCCATCCCTGTTTTGAGTTACATGTGATATCTACGAATCAGAGGGAACAGGTAGCTATGTTAAAGGCAGCCAAAGAGATATGGCCTTATGTGCAATACATTCACATCCGCGAAAGGCAGCTTTCGCAGCAGGAATGCTTCAACTGGGCGAAGTTGATGGTAGAGTCGGGTGTTCCAGCCTCCCGCATTGTGATCAACGGTGCGAATCTGTTTTCGTCAGGCGATTTTTATCGCGGGGCACATTGGAGCCAAGATATGCTGCAAAAAGCGAAAGTAACGGTAACGCAGAAAAACAAGCATAACCCGCGGCTTCGGTTAGGAATATCCGTGCATTCCTTACACGAAGCAAAAATTGCAGAAGAGTATGGCGCAGATTATCTTTTTTTCGGGCATGTATACCCAAGTGCAAGCAAACCGGATATAACACCAAGGGGATTAGAAGCATTAACCGAAGTATGCTCGGGTGTGAAAGTACCTGTTATAGCAATCGGTGGGATTCAGACGAATAACATTCAGGCCGTCATATCTGCGGGAGCCAGGGGTGCCGCTGTGATCTCAGGTGTATTACAACAAAAAAATCCTGCCCATGCTGCTGCTCTTTTAAAACAGGCTATGGAAGCGGTAAAGTGAATGCTTCTCAATCAAAATAATGTGAATGATCTCAAGTAAGCGGTATCTGAATGTTGCTTAATATGCAATGAAGGAGATGAAAAAATGAATCAGAGCGGAATGAGTCAACATGAGGGAACTGTCGCCCCATCGAATGATGAACATAAGTTTGCAACAATGTCCATATCCTCCACTTCAACAGAATCACAGGGAGCTTGGCATTCAGAAACGATCATTGTGGGCGGAGGGGTTATAGGCTGTGCGATTGCTTTTGAGCTGGCATCGAGAGGCCAGGAAGTACTTCTTGTTGAGCAATCCCAGATTGCCAGCGGGGCCTCCAGCGCAGCTGCCGGCATGCTTGCAGCAGATAGTGAAGCTTTTGCACATCCACTCATGGTAAAAGCCGCGTATGATAGCAGAGAATTGTTGCATAAGCACAAAGAGCAAATATCTGCTCTGACAGGTATAGACTTTGGATTGAGACGCAGTGGCTTTATCACACCGTTTCGATCATACAGTGATTTAAATCAATACAAGAACAAATGGAAAGGTTCTTCGGGCGCAGAGCAGTTTTGGTGGGACCGTCCCACGGTGCAACGAGAAGCGGAATGGCTAAACAGGGAAACATATGGCGCTTATTACAGACCACTGGAGAGTGAAGCGCTGCCTGTGTCGTTGACTAGAGCTTATGCGAGGTCTGCTCAGATGATGGGTGCACGGATATGGGAAGGAGTGCAGGATGTGCGTCTGGTCGTGAACAACGATGGAGTCCGAGGGGTTGCCACTGCCAAGGGTGAAATATCTTGCAAACATGTTATCGTGGCTGCTGGTTTGCATGGAGGGGAACTAATGTATCAAGTAGGTGAGACCTTGCCTACAAGACCAGTGAAAGGTGAAATTATGGCCATCCGTTTTCCACAAGATCAAGCGGTATACAGACCTGATCGCACTATATATGCAGAAGATGTCTACATCGTTCCAAAAGTAAATGGCGAGGTGTGGATTGGAGCAACCAGTTTGCCAGGAAGAAAAGATCACAGCGTATCTGCAAATAGTGTGCAACGATTACTTGGTGCGGCAAGTTATTGGGTTCCGGGAATCAAGGGGGCAGACTTTGTACGGGCATGGGCGGGAGTAAGACCAGCCACCCCGGATGGGTTGCCGTATATAGGAAAATGTGAAAACATTGCTGGCTTGTACACAGCATATGGCCATTTTCGCAATGGAATATTACTTAGTGCAATAACTAGTCAATGGATTGCTGACATGCTGGAGGGCAAAAGTGCGCAAGAGATCGGAATTGAAGCATTCTCGCCAGATCGATTGAAGAGAAAGGGTGTTATGTTGTGAACATTATCGTGAATGGCCAAAAGATGCAGGTTGACGACGGGGTAAATCGTGTCGACAAATTACTGCAATCATTCAACCTGCAAGTGAAAACGGTAGTGGTTGAATTGAATCGCAATATTTTGACCAAAGACCACCATGAAACAACTATGTTAAGAGAAGGCGATCGGATTGAGATTGTTCATTTTGTCGGAGGTGGCTAAGCGAAGTAATACTCAGGCGATGGTTGAAAACTATGGAATAGTAGTTGAAGGTGAAAACGTATTGAATACTAGGAGGTCATAGGGTGTTAACTATTGGAAAATACTCGTTTGAATCAAGGTTGTTGCTTGGAACAGGCAAGTTCAGCGATTTGGAAGTCCAGAGCCAAGCTGTGGAAGCCTCAGGAACGGAAGTGCTAACCTTCGCAGTACGTCGTCTGAATCTGGAGGAGACGGGCAAACAGCACTTTTTGGATACGTTGGATTTAAGCAAATATACGCTGCTTCCCAATACTGCAGGTGCTTCAACTGCTGGGGAAGCTGTAAGAATTGCAGAGCTTGCGCGAGCTTCGGGGCTTTGTGATATGATAAAAGTCGAAGTTATCGGAGACGGAGTCACGTTACTCCCTGATCCGATTGAAACGTACAACGCTTGCAGCATTTTGCTTGAAAAAGGATTCACCGTGCTCCCCTATATCTCGGACGACGTCATTTTAGCTAAACGGCTCCAGTTGCTGGGCGTACATGCAGTCATGCCAGGAGCTTCTCCGATCGGTGCAGGTAGAGGGATCATCAATCCGTATAATCTGGAAATCATCATCGAACAGGCTGTAGTGCCTGTTATCGTAGATGCAGGTTTGCGATCACCAAAAGATGCAGCTTATGCCATGGAACTCGGGGCGGATGGCGTTCTGCTTAATACGGCTGTATCTGGATCGGGTGATCCTGTTAACATGGCAAAAGCTATGCGACTTGGGGTTGAAGCCGGTAGACTGGCTTACGAATCAGGCATGATTCCAATGAAGCGTTATGCTGCAGCAAGCAGTCCGGTGGAAGGAATGGTTCATACATGACAGATCAGTTACATCACGCAGAGCAGGTGGATCGCTATTCCAGACAGGAACGATATGCGCCACTCGGTAGAGAAGGTCAAGCAAGATTAAAAAATAGCAAAGTTCTCATTATAGGAGCTGGAGCACTCGGAACGGGTATTGCAGAAACGCTGGTTCGTTCCGGTGTTGGACAGATTACCATCGTAGACCGAGACTATGTCGAATGGAGCAACCTGCAGCGGCAACAGCTTTACGTGGAGCAGGATGCCATTGATCGTATGCCAAAAGCGATGGCGGCGCTCAAACGCTTAACAGCCATTAATTCAACAGTCCGCATCGATGCCAAAGTGATGGATGTGCGAATGGATGAGTTGGAAGAGCTTGTTGGACAAACCGATCTAATCATGGATGCAACCGATAATTTTGATACAAGACTGCTTATTAATGATATGGCACAGAAACATCAAATTCCTTGGATTTACGGCGGGTGTGTGGGCAGTTACGGTATTACGTTTACGTTTTTACCTGGTGATACACCTTGCTTGAACTGCCTTTTGGGTGAAGTTCCACTCGGTGGAGATACTTGTGATACATCTGGCATTATTCCTCAAGCGGTTCAGATGGTGACCGCGAATCAGACAGCGGAAGCGATGAAGTTGCTTAGCGGTAACAGAGCTGCTCTTCGGCGTAAGCTGTTGTCATTTGATGTATGGCGAAACGAGTACATATCCATTAATGTGGACGGGGCAAAAAAGCAAGACTGTGCTTCATGCAGTAAAGCAGCCACGTATCCGTTTCTGTCTGCATCCAATCTGGAGAAAACTGATGTTTTATGTGGCAGGGATACCGTACAGATTCGGCCTGCCCGGCGCATGCAACTGGATCTTTCACAAACAGCAGATCGATTAGAGAGGCTTGGGGAAGGAAAAGTGGAGAGTAATCCTTTTCTAGTCTCATTTACAACCGGACAACATCGTTTAGTTATTTTCCAGGATGGTCGTGTACTTGTTCATGGAACAAAAGATACGGCGGAAGCACGTACAATGGTTCACCGCTATTTTGGCTGAATCACATTAAACATAGACCTAAAATATCCTTCATCTACTAACAAAGTCTGTTCCCGCGGGAATGGACTTTTTCTTTTTATGGCATCCTAACTGTACAATCCATGCCAATTAGCGGCGGCGGAATACAGACGGGCCGGGTGAAAAAAATGAAGACAACCATCATCCTGGTGGGCACTGGTGAGTTAGTGCGCCGGATCGAGCATGTTATGCAAGAAGAGGGCTATGGAATAAAGCATATTGAATGGCCTGAGTTGAACGACAAGATAGATATAAATTCCGCTCGTCCACATCTGATTATTTTAGTGGATCGAGAGCCAGAACATGTGAATCAGAGTGAACCGGATAAAATTGCTTTGAAAAAATGGATGAATCAAGGCTTGTCCTTACCTTTAATGGTTATCATGCCTGAGAATTCTCCGCAGCGAGTTATCGATTGGCTTGATTTTGGAGCGAATGATGTGATGGAAGAGCCTTTGCATTGGAAGGTTATGCTGGCCAGAATTCGTAGCTTGCTCCGGTTGTTCTCAAGTGCAACACATGAAGGCGAGGAAATGATTGTGGTTCAAGATCTCAGGCTTAATCTTCGCTCGAGAAGAGTGAGTCGTGGAGGACAATATCTGAACTTAACTCCTAAAGAGTATGAATTATTAGAATTTTTGGCGATTCACGTGAACGAAGCTTGTACAAGAGGCGATATTTTGCGTGAGGTGTGGGGCTATGAGTTTGCTATGGATACCAACGTTGTTGACGTGTACATTAAACATCTGCGGGTAAAAGTGGATAAAGGAAGAGATGTGAAGCTAATCCAGACGGTTCGTGGAGTCGGTTATATGCTGGAGGGCGGCTGATTTTTAAAACCCACCATTCTCCAGTTTGAAAGAAGGCTTGATCTGGGTATTTATAAAGACAGTAAAAAGACAGGATGATATGAAAAAACCGGATCAATTGATCCGGTCATCAGCTAGTTTGTATAAGGGAGAAGTTAGGCTAGAGGACGCGGCGAGCTGTAATGTACGTTCTTTTCCACGTACCAGAGTTCAGATCTGACAAGGTCACGCCTGGTGAACCGTAAGTGTGAAGAATTTTGCCGTTTCCTGCGTATACACCAACATGAGTGATATTAGAACCGGTGGAACGGCTGCCACTTGAGAAGAATACCATGTCACCAACACGAAGATTGGCTTTAGAAACAAATTTACCTTCTTTGGATTGCTGTGCGGAAGTGCGCGGAAGATCTACACCATACTTTTTGAAAATGTACTTCATAAAAGAAGAGCAGTCAAAATTTTTGGTTGTTGTTGTTGAAGCACCGAAGTTATATGGAGTTCCCATAAATTTTTTACCGTAGTTTACAATTTGTTGTCCTGTTGATACCGATGAAGTTGCGGCTTGTGCAACAGGTGCATTTGTCATTAATACAGCTCCAAAACCTAGTGTAGCGCACAACCCGACGGTTACGGCCTTTTGGATGAAGAAGTTTGTTTTCATGTAGTTAGTACCTCCAAAATTCGTTTTCGTTAAGTTGCTAGAGCGAGTATAACAGCTTTGTAACACCCTAGAAATTGGATACATAAGCAAAAAGCCTGATAGGCCAGTCGTTTGCACGTATTTATTAAAATATGATTAAAAATGTCAAAAAATTAATCATTGACGAATGGAAAACAAGGATTAAAAATAAAAACCCCCTTGAAAATCAAGGGGATTTCTTCATGAAAGTCTATTTTATCTTCAAAATCCAGGTTACAAAAAAGTAATAATTAAATGCTAAGCTACGTGCGATAAGCATTATAATTTTACTGAATTATCAAAGTCAAAGCGATTCCAATAGTCAATCCTTGCTCTGAATTATAAGTAACATACCGCTATCGATTGATACTGTGCCCGATTCGTCGAGTAATTTGTTACTAATGCCCAAGGATTGCCCCATATGTATGGTGGCTTGATCGAGAGGATACATGAATCCTTCCAGACATATTCCTGTAACCTCATGCGTTAAAGGAAGTAGAGACACATAGGTATAACCTCTCTGCTCTACTATAGCACTGGAAGTGGTCAATGTCATATAGTTGTGCTCGTCCTGAAGTGCACAGGAGATATGATGCTGCATAGCCCGAACCATAATATGAACATTAGCAAGTGTATGGTCCATTCGAGTGCCTGTCGCACCAAAGATGAGAATATGAGTAGGTTCATGATCAAGGGCCGTCTCAAACGCCATTTCGGTATCTGTAAGGTCTTTGTGGATCGGGTCACAAGCAATAAACTTTACGCTGTTGTTGCTTACGATCTCTCGTTCATCATCAGTAATGGAATCGAAGTCGCCCACTGCGATGTGTGGTTTGATACCATGCTCGATTAAATACAGTGCACCGCGGTCTGCTGCAATAATGACGTCATCGGGTTTAATCTCATCAAGGAATTGCTTGGCGAGTTGGCCTCCTGTGAAAATGACAATACGTTTATGATGCATTCTATTTCATCCTTCCTAATTAATAGAGGGAATACATATCAGGTTTATTAAATAATTCTGTACTAAAGCTCTAAACTATACACCAATCCAGTATAATCGACAAAATGTGGTTGCACAATTTCTGTACTCGCGGATACAATGGGGAGAGCGACATGGAGATGACTTGAAAAGTGAGGTTTGAACAGAGTTGGACTTACACATTTTTGAAGTATTCAGCATTATTGGCACAATCGCATTTGCAATGTCCGGTGCATTTGTAGCTATGGAAGAGGAATATGATATTTTGGGCGTGCTTGTGCTTGGGCTAGTCACTGCATTCGGAGGCGGAGTGATTCGGAATGTGCTCATTGGTGTGCCTGTAACGACACTATGGAGCCAGGGCTCGTTAATTATGCTTGCACTGATTTCGGTAGCCGTTGCTTTTGTATTACCTTTGAAGTGGATAAGCCATTGGAAACGGACAGAAGCGTTATTTGATGCGATTGGACTAGCTGCGTTTGCGATTCAAGGCGGATTGTATGCGGCCAACATGGGCCATCCAATTAGTGCCGTGATTGTTGCAGCTGTATTGACGGGAATTGGCGGAGGTATCATTCGGGATCTTCTTGCCGGGCGTAAACCGCTTGTTTTGCGTGATGAGATTTACGCAGTGTGGGCAATGGCAGCCGGGTTTGCCATCGGAATGGGTTGGTTCACAACAAATATTGGATTGCTGATTTGTTTTGTAACAGTTGTCTTTTTCCGAATGTGTTCTGTACATTATAAATGGAAGCTGCCGCGTCGTTCGTTGACTCCAAGCGAAAACGTCAATCTGAAGCCGGAGAATCTGCTTCCGCAGCATGCACCATCTGTGATTCAAGGGACTTTGAGCAAAGGGGAGTAACATAAGATGATTAATGTTGTATTTGTATGTCTAGGGAACATTTGCAGATCACCTATGGCAGAAGCGGTTATGCGCCATAAAGTTCTGGAGAAAGGGCTTGGAGAACTGATTCGTATTGATTCGGCTGGTACAGGCGACTGGCACGTAGGAAAACCTCCGCATGAGGGGACACGCAAGTTGTTGGATGGATATCAAATCTCCTATGCCGATATGACCGCAAGACAATTTGTGAGTGGAGACTTCACTGAATTTGATTACATTATATGCATGGATAATTCCAACGCAGAGAATGTGCGGAGCCTGCCGGGCGGGGAAGAGGCAGAGATTATCAAGTTCATGGACTTGCTGCCGAACGAAAAGCTCAGAGAAGTACCAGATCCGTATTACACAGGTAACTTTGAAGAAGTGTACGAGCTGGTGAATGCAGGTTGCGATGTGTTGTTAAACAGAATTAGAGAAGAGCAATCATTATAAAAGCATTGGTGAAATGGCAAAGAAGCAGGAACGGAACGAACCGAATCTTGCTTCTTTTTCAGGGTATGAATGTAAGCGGTAACAAATAGTTGGCAAGAAAACTGAAAAAGAAAAGCGGCTATGCAGCCGCCTGTTCAACAAAATGTTTGATGGTTCTTGAGATTGTTTGATACGTTCCTGAAGGATAATTGTGTGATGTGCTTCTATTAACTTTCTTGCAAAAAGTAAAGCAAAGCATCTGGCAGTTCCTTTTGCCAGAAGCCCCACTGGTGATTCCCGTCTTTCTCCTGATAGGAGACGAGAGCACCACGTTTCTCCAGCAGATCCCGAGTATCCCGGTTTAGTTGAACAAAATCGTACGTTCCGGTGTCGGCTTCAAACGCCGTCTCCTGCAAACCGACAATCATCCAGATCGTCAGCCAGGACAAGTCTTCTGCAGCCGCGTAGATTTCCTGGGAAGCAGAGTAGAATGCTCCAGACATACTGATGACACGGGTAAACAGGTCTGGATACATCAGCGCCAGATGTAATGAAACACTGCCTCCAAGCGAATCACCGGCAAGAACTCGTTCCTGTGAAGAGCGTCTTACAGGATATTTCTCTTCTACATAGGGAATAATCTCTTCTGCGAAGCACTTTGTATAGGCTTCAAATCGGCTTCCAAAGGGAGCGTACTCCTGAGTCCTTACAGAGACGTCCACCTGAACTCCTACAATAATGAAAGGTTCGGCGCCTTCATCCAGAATGATCCGATTCGCCGTGGTAGCAATTCGGCCAAAGTTGAAAAATTCTTCGCCATCCTGACAATAAACGACAGGGTAGCTGAGCAGTTCGTTGTAGCCTGGGGGAAGATAAATACGCAGAGTGCGTTTCTCACCGAGAAAACGGCTCTCGATCTCTTCTTTAACAATTGTGCGTTTCAAATAGCGGGAATCCGTCATAAAACGTCACCTTTCCGGGTTATTTTTGCATTCGACCTTGCAATACGGTAAGATTAACCTGGTGCGAGGATAGGTCGAACACGCAATCATGTATTATGCTGTTATACCAATATTAAACCTCTGTTATACATACAATCCGAAAGGAAACATAAAAATATTACGGATTTCTTTGACGTATGCAGTGAAACAGGTGTATAATAATAATATAACAGCGGAACTTGATATTCAAATTTTTTGTTGAGGTGAAGAAAAAAATGAGCAAGGTTCCTTATGAAGTGTATACAGAGGATGTAGAAGCTCTGTCCGTGCTGTCTCCTGACGGCGAAATTGTTAACAAAGACATGATGCCTAAGCTTTCCGATGATCAATTAAAAGAAATTATGTATCGCATGGTATTTACCCGTACTTGGGATGACCGTGCAGTAAACCTGGGCCGTCAAGGTCGTCTTGGTTTCTATGCTCCGGTATCTGGTCAAGAAGCTACAATGGTTGGTAGTGAATTTGCAATTGAAAAAGAAGACTTTGTATGTCCTGGCTATCGTGACATTCCGCAACTCGTATGGCATGGACTTCCTCTTTATCAAGCGTTCTTGTACTCCCGTGGACACCAACATGGTGGACAAATCCCGGATGGCGTTAACGTGTTGATGCCGCAAATCATCATTGGTGCTCAAATCCTGCACGCAATGGGTATTGCTATGGGTTACAAATTGAAGAAACAAAAACAAGTAGTTATCACATACACAGGTGATGGCGGTTCTTCCGAAGGTGACTTCTATGAAGGTCTGAACTACGCTGGTGTATACAAACTGCCTGTAATCTTCTTCGTACAAAACAACGGCTATGCCATCACAACTCCTTTTGCTAAACAAACAGCAGCTCTGTCCATCGCTCACAAAGCGGTAGCAGCAGGGATTAAAGGTGTTAAAGTTGACGGTATGGACATCTTCGCTGTTATCAAAGCGGTTCAGGAAGCTGCTGAACGCGGACGTAACGGAGAAGGCGCAACGTTGATTGAAGCAGTAACCTATCGTTTCCGTCCACACTCCCTTTCCGATGATGCTTCCAAGTATCGTACGAAAGAAGAAGAGGCTGAGTGGAGCGTAAAAGATCCAATTGCACGTTTTGCTAAATATCTGGAGAAAAAAGGTCTGTGGACTGAAGAAGATACAGCACGTGTGAAAGAAGAAGCAAAAGCTAAAGTGAACGAAGAGATCAAAAAAGCGGAAAAAACCGAGAAAATGACGATTTCAGGCTTGATCGACAGCATGTTCGAACAAACGCCTAAGCACTTGGAAGAGCAAAAAGCTGATTTCCAATAAGTTTTTTCCGATAAAGCATAACATCCGGCGCCTAATTTGGTGTCTCGGTATACATGTATGAATTCAAATGTGAACTGTCAATGTTTAAGGAGGAAATGAAGCAAATGGCACAATTGAACATGAAAGAAGCAATTCGTGATGCGCTTCGCGTAGAGTTGAAACGTGATCCTAACGTTCTGCTTTTCGGTGAAGACGTTGGTAATGTAGGCGGCGTTTTCCGTGTAACGGAAGGCTTGCAAAAAGAGTTTGGCGAAGAGCGTGTATTTGATACACCACTGGCTGAGTCCGCAATCGGCGGTTTGGCTGTAGGTTTGGGTATTCAAGGCTTCCGTCCGGTAGCTGAGATCCAATTCGTAGGTTTTATCTTCGAAGCCCTTGACCAAATGGTAGTTCAAGCTGCTCGTATGCGTTTCCGCTCCGGCGGTAAATACAATTCTCCGATCGTATTCCGTACACCATTTGGTGGCGGCGTAAAAGCGGCAGAATTGCACACAGACTCTCTGGAAGGTTTGCTCACGCAAACTCCGGGTATTAAAGTGGTAGTTCCTTCTAACCCTTACGATGCGAAAGGTCTGATGATCGCTTCCATCCGCGACAACGATCCAGTATTCTTCATGGAGCACTTGAACCTGTACCACGCTTTCCGTGCAGAAGTACCTGAAGAAGACTATGTTGTTGAATTGGGTAAAGCGAACGTTGTTCGTGAAGGTTCCGATGTTACCATCGTTACTTACGGTATGATGGTTCATACTTCTGTGAAAGCTGCAGAAGAGCTTGAAAAACAAGGTATCAAAGTTGAAGTTATCGACCTTCGTACGATCAGCCCGATCGATATCGATACGGTTGTTGCTTCCGTTAAGAAAACAAACCGTGCAATTGTTGTACAAGAAGCTCAAAAGAGCGCAGGCGTTGCAGCTGAAGTCATTGCACAAATCAATGAAAAAGCAATCCTGCACTTGGAAGCACCGGTTCTGCGTGTAGCTGGCCCGGATACAGTTTATCCTTTTGCACAAATCGAAGATACATGGTTGCCTAACCCGGCGCGTATCATTGCTGCGGTTAACAAAGTCATGAATTTCTAATTCAATCATCTGACATGCCGCAAGGCGCAGTATGGTGATTCACATCGCAGCGCAGCTGCACTGTAAACAGCCATTAGCCCCTTGATTGACAGTTATTTGCACTCGCAGTAACAGTTAGTTTGTGGAGCTAAGGGTTGTTTTCAGGATGGAGCAAATAATCAAGGAGGTTTTTCAGTTGGCTAAATTTGAATATAAATTCCCTGAACTAGGCGAAGGCCTTCACGAAGGCGAAATCATCAAGATGCACATCAAAGTCGGGGACAAAGTAACTGACGACGATATCATCATGGAAGTACAGAACGATAAAGCGGTTGTTGAAGTTCCTTGTCCGGTAAACGGAACAGTAACTGAAGTTTTCGCTAAAGACGGTCAAATCTGCCACGTTGGTGAAGTTGTAGCAGTTATCGATGCAGAAGGCGAACTGCCTGAGCAAGACGACGCTCCTGCTGAAGACCAAGGCGCACAAGAGAAAGACGCAGCACAAGGTGGAGCAGATACTAGCGGCTCTTCTGCAGCAGCTTCCAGCTCCAATGCAGCTCAAGAAGGCGGCAACAACAGCGTTCCTGCAGTTCCTGCAAAAGACGTTTTGGCTACGCCAAGCGTTCGTAAATTTGCTCGTGAGCAAGGTGTAGACATCGCTCAGGTTAACGGTACTGGCAACAACGGTAAAGTAACTAAAGAAGATGTAGAATCCTTCAAAAATGGTGGCGGTTCTTCCGCAGTGGCATCTTCCGACGCTCCGGCTCAAGAAGAGAAAAAATCCGCAGCGCCTGCAGCTGCAGCAGCTGATCAACGCCTTGAAGAAGAGCGCGTACCATTCAAAGGTATCCGTAAAGCGATCTCCAATGCAATGGTTAAATCGGCTTACACTGCACCGCACGTAACAATCATGGACGAAGTGGACGTAACTGAACTGGTTGCATTCCGTACGCGCATGAAACCAATTGCAGAGAAAAAAGGCACAAAAGTTACTTACTTGCCATTCATCGTTAAAGCATTGGTTGCAGCTTCCCGTCAATTCCCGGCGTTGAACGCAATGATTGATGAAGAAGCAAATGAAATTGTGTACAAAAAATACTACAACATCGGTATCGCTACTGATACAGACAACGGCCTGATCGTTCCTGTAATCAAAGATGCTGATCGCAAATCCATCTGGATGATCGCTGATTCCATCCGTGATTTGGCAGCTCGTGGCCGCGATGGCAAACTGAGCGCGAACGAGATGAGAGGAAGCACAATTTCCATCAGTAACATCGGTTCTGCTGGCGGTATGTTCTTCACTCCAATCATCAACTTCCCAGAAGTTGCAATCCTGGGTACAGGACGCATCAGCGAAAAAGCGGTTATCAAAAATGGCGAAGTTGTTGCAGCACCTGTAATGGCATTGTCCTTGAGCTTCGACCACCGTATCATCGATGGCGCAACAGCACAAAACTTTATGAATTACATTAAACAGCTGCTCGCTAACCCTGAGCTGCTTGTTATGGAGGTGTAAGATATGGTAGTAGGCGACGCTTCTCTCAATATCGACACATTAGTAATTGGTGCAGGACCTGGCGGTTATGTAGCTGCCATCCGTGCCGCACAACTGGGCCAAAGCGTATTGATCGTAGACAAATCCGAACTGGGCGGCGTATGTTTGAACCGTGGATGTATCCCATCCAAAGCTCTGATCTCGGCTGCACACCAATATGAATCCGCTCTTCACGGCGAAGCATTTGGTATCTCCGCAGAGAACGTAAAAGTGGATTTTGGCAAAACTCAAGAATTCAAAAACGGCGTTGTTAAGAAAATGACTGGCGGCGTAGCTGGTTTGCTCAAAGGCAACAAAGTTGAAGTTTTCAACGGTGAGTGCATGTTCATCAACGAAAACGAAGCGCGTGTATTCAACGATCACGAATCTCCGCGTTACAAATTCAAAAATGCAATTATCGCAACAGGTTCCCGTCCAATCGAACTGAAACCTTTCCCGTTTGGCGGACGCATCTTGTCTTCGACAGAAGCATTGAACCTGCCTGAAGTACCAAAAAGCATGATCGTTATCGGCGGCGGCTACATCGGTGCTGAGCTTGGTCAAATGTACTCCAAATTCGGTGCTAAAGTAACGATTATCGAAGGTTTGGATACTGTACTGCCAGGTTTCGATAAAGACATGACTAGCCTTGTGGCTAAAAACATGAAGAAAACAGGCATCGAAATCGTAACGGGTGCAAAAGCGGAAAGCGCTGAGCAAACAGATAAAGATGTAACTGTTAAATATTCTGTAAATGGTGAGTCCAAAGAAGTAACTGCAGATTACCTGCTCGTTACTGTAGGCCGTCGTCCTAATACAGACGGAGAACTGGGTCTGGATATGATCGGCGTTGACGTTGACGAGCGCGGTTTCGTTAAAGTTGACCACCAAGGTCGCACAAGCATCCCTCACATCTTCGCAATCGGTGATATCGTATCCGGTCTCGCTCTTGCACACAAAGCTTCTTATGAAGGTAAAGTGGCTGCGGAAGCAATCGCTGGACAACCATCTGTAGTAGACTACAAATGTATGCCAGCTGTTGTGTTCACAGATCCGGAGTGCTCTAGCGTAGGTTACACGGAAAAAGAAGCAAAAGAAAAAGGTTACAAAGTGAAAGCAGGCAAATTCCCTTATGCGGGTAATGGCCGTGCAGTATCTTTGAACCATGCTGAAGGCTTCGTGAAAATCGTTGCTGACGAAGAAAKTGGCCTTGTATTGGGTTGCCAAATCGTTGGTCTTGAAGCTTCCAACCTGATTGCAGAGCTTGGTCTTGCAATCGAGATGGGTGCAACTTTGGAAGATCTGGCGCTGACTATTCACGCTCACCCAACTTTGGGTGAAATCGTGATGGAAGCAGCGGAATTGGTAATGGGTCACCCGATCCACATTATCTCCCGTTAAGATCATCGAAGCATCGGATTCGTCCGTAATTATATGTACATTCAAAAGAGGCGAATGGCGCTAACGCGTTGTTCGTCTCTTTTTTGAGTTGTAATTGAGAAGATCAGAATATCGGTGTGCATAAAATGACGGAAGAATACACTCCTCAACTTGTTTAGTGAATTCATTTCATCCTCGTACTCAATTGTGGTACACTTTAGTAATGATCAGACTTGACTAGTCTGCACCCTAATGGGTATAAGTGAGTGTGAAACATATATAGAGATGCGAGGAGATACCAACATGAAAAACTATCTCGATTTATTACAAGATATATTGGATAATGGCGTACACAAAGGGGATCGGACCGGAACGGGAACGCAATCCGTATTTGGCAGACAGCTTCGATACGACTTGTCCGAAGGTTTCCCACTTGTAACGACCAAACGAATTCACTTGAAATCGGTCGTTCATGAGTTGTTGTGGTTTTTGAGCGGAGATACGAATATTGCCTATTTGAAAGAAAATGGTGTGAAGATCTGGGATGACTGGGCCGACGAAAACGGTGATCTTGGACCAGTGTATGGCTCACAGTGGCGTACATGGGAAGCACCGAACGGGGAGAAAATAGATCAGATTGCAGCAGTTGTGGATTCGATCAAAAACAATCCAGATTCCCGCCGTCATTTGGTGAGTGCGTGGAATGTGGCCGAGATTAACAACATGAAACTGCCGCCTTGTCATTTTGCGTTTCAATTTTATGTAGCTGAGGGTAAATTATCCTGTATGCTGACGATGCGTTCCGTGGATACTTTTCTCGGTTTGCCGTTTAACATTGCGAGTTATGCACTTCTGACACATATGATTGCACAGCAATGTGATCTTGAAGTAGGTGATTTCATTTGGTCTGGCGGTGATGTGCACATCTATTCCAATCATGTGGAGCAGGTGAGAACGCAGCTGGAGCGGGAGCCTTTTGCTTTGCCTAAGCTGGTGATCAAGCGTAAGCCTGATTCCATTTTTGATTACAAGTTTGAGGATTTTGAATTTGAGAATTATGAGCATCATCCGGGCATTAAAGCTCCAATTGCAGTTTAAATAAATTCAATGGAGGGGAGTGTACGACCTTTGAGTATTGAACTAGTGTGGGCAATGGGAGAGAATGGCGTGATTGGACGTAATAACTCTCTTCCCTGGCGATTGCCGAAAGATATGGCCTTTTTTAAGCAGCAAACGATCAACAAAACGATTATTATGGGACGCAATACGTGGGAGTCTTTTGGTGGTAAACCCCTTCCACAGCGTCGTAATATTGTTGTCACTCGGGACTTGAATTATAGAGCGGATCAGGCTGAGATCGTACATACGATTGAAGAAGGAGTGAAGGTAGCTCAGGGTGAAGATCTTTGCGTGATCGGAGGTTCTCAGGTATATCGGGAGTTTTTACCGTTTGCAGATCGGCTCATTGTGACCAGAATTCATGAAGAGTTTGAGGGAGATACGTTTTTTCCTGAAGTAGACTGGTCAGAATGGGAGTTAACGAAGCAGATTGAAGGCGAGCAAGACGAAAAAAATATTTATCCTTTTACATTCGAGTTTTATGAGCGTAAAAGATAGAAGATATCAATGACACTGGCTCCGCGAATTTTTCGTGAACAGTGTCTTTTTTATGTAATTGTAGGTAATCATGTCTGAATGGAATATTCTTCACATCAATATAACATAGTAGATGGTTGATTTTGCATAATATGCATAGACTGAACAAGTGAAAATGACTGAATAGTCTAAAAACTGTAGGGTTTCAACGTTGTAAAGCTTTAAATCGAACTTGAATTTCCTAAATGAGTATAATTTCTCTAAAAATCTTGATTTTAATGACAATTTATCTTACATTTATATAACGTTATTACAATTTTTCTTTTCAACTTTCGTTTTTAAGAAAGTAACATGCTGTGTTTTATGACCAAATTTTAAGCTATTGACCATACGTTCATATGAACGCTATGATGTATAAAATACAAATAATTATGCGGATAATCCATTTAATATTCACTGTCGTAAATGCTACTATAATTGAAATATCTTTGAGTAGATTTTGTGATACAATAGACAAAAACTCAGGTAAAAGAGTAATCCATTTCATATAGAGTCATGCGCATGAAGGGATTAAGACAAGAACGGATGGGGGAAACGTAAGATGTCTACACCTACTGGATTTATGGAATACAAACGGCAGCTCCCTGCCGATCGAGAGCCAGCGGAGCGCATCAAGGATTGGGAAGAGTTTCATAAACATATGGCTGAAGAAGAGCTCAGAACACAAGGTGCAAGATGCATGGATTGTGGTACCCCTTATTGCCATACAGGTATAGATATGACTGGCGGTACGTCAGGCTGCCCGGTTCATAACTTGATTCCAGAATGGAATAATCTCGTTTACCGTGGGTTGTGGAAGGAAGCATTGGAGCGCCTTCACAAAACGAACAATTTCCCAGAGTTTACAGGACGTATCTGCCCAGCTCCTTGCGAAGGATCATGTACAGTGGGCCTCATTGGTCAGCCTGTAACGATCAAAACGATTGAAGAAGCCATTATTGAAAAAGGGTTCGAAGAAGGCTGGGTTGTACCACAACCACCGGAGAAACGCACAGGCAAGCGTGTAGCTGTAGTCGGTTCAGGTCCAGCGGGACTTGCAACAGCGGCTCAATTAAACAAAGCTGGACATACGGTAACCGTATATGAACGTTCAGACCGTGTCGGCGGATTGTTGATGTACGGAATCCCTACGATGAAACTGGATAAAAAAGTGGTACAACGTCGTGTAGATCTGCTGGCAGCTGAAGGAATTGAGTTTATTACGAATACAGAGATCGGAAAAGATATTCCGGCTGAGCAACTTGTTAATGATTATGATGCTGTTGTTCTGTGCGGCGGTGCAACCAAGCCGCGTGAATTTAACATTGAAGGTGCTGACCTGAAAGGTGTACACTATGCGATGGACTTCCTGAATGGAAGCATCAAAAGCTTCCTGGACTCCAACCTGGAGGATGGCAACTACATCTCTGCGAAGGATAAAGATGTCATTGTTATTGGTGGCGGGGATACAGGCTCTGACTGCGTAGCTACATCGCTGCGTCATGGGTGCCGCACGATCACTCAATTTGGTACACATACTCAGGCTCCGCTGGAACGTGATCCAATTAACAATCCTTGGCCACAATTTCCGAACGTATACACACTGGATTACGCGCAAGAAGAAGCCAAAGCCTTGTTTGGTCAAGACCCGCGTGAATTCTCCATTATGACGACCAAATTCGTTGGTGATGATGAGGGTAATCTCAAAGAACTGCATACGATTCAAATTGAACGTATCGTTGATGAGACAGGTCGCAAAATTTATCAGCCTATTCCAGGTACAGAGCGGGTATTCCCTGCACAAATGGCAATGATTGCTATTGGTTTCGACGGACCGGAACAAACGCTGGTTGAACAACTGGGGCTTGAAACGGATCGTCGCACAAATGTCAAAGCACGTTATGGCAAATACAACACGAATGTGGACAAAGTATTTGCAGCTGGTGATATGCGTCGTGGTCAAAGTCTGGTGGTATGGGCTATTAATGAAGGTCGTGAAGCCGCTCGTGAAGTCGATAAATATTTGATGGGCGCAACTGTATTGGTCTAAGCTTGTTTTTGTAGATCATTTTGTTGTTAATATTTTGATATTATATAATATGAGTAGAGTCCATATAGCAATAAATAACCCTCGCATATGCGGGGGTTATTTGCTGTGTATGTTTACAAAAAAACACCTCGAATTCCATTCAGTTTTTATGAAAGTGTGATTGAAAGCATTGCATTTTATAAGATAAAGACTTATTATTAGATTATAATTATTATAAATAAGAGATGATAATGAAATTAAATGATGATGTAAGCTGGATTTAAAATCTAACAATATAAGACTTTAAAGTTAAAGATGACATAACGTGAGTACTTGAAAGAAGAATGGTTTAAGTAAGAAAAAGCAACTTAATTTATAACGGAGGTGCACCCGTATGGCTAACAATCGGGACAAGTCCATTTCGGAGCAAATTCACCAAATCAAAAATCAATTGGTGGATAAAGGATATAAGTTAACCCAACAACGTGAAGTGACGGTACGTGTACTGTTGGAACATGAGAAGGATCATTTTAGTGCGGAAGAAGTATTTCTCCTGGTGAAAGAAAAGTTTCCGGAGATCGGGCTCGCAACGGTTTATCGCACGCTGGAGTTACTTAGTGACCTGCAGGTTGTAGAGAAGATTAACTTCGGCGATGGGGCGGCTCGTTTTGATCTGCGCAGCACAGACGGCTCTCATCATCATCACCACTTGATCTGTACGGAATGTGGCAGTGTGGAAGAAATTATGGAAGACGGACTGCTTCGATTGGAGCAGCAGGTTCTACGTCAGTATGGTTTTGCTGTCACAGATCATCGGCTTGATTTTCAAGGAGTATGCAAAGAGTGCAGACAAAAACATGAGCTTAATGAGCCAGCAGCGGGTTAATTCATGCCGAATAGGTGCTCTTGAATCCAAAATCTGATATAATGAGTTTCAGAAGCAAGGGGCTTCCGTCGGCGGAAGGCCCCTTTTTGCCGTCGTACTGGCGGTATAGGAGGAGAGATGGACGGATGAAGACACTGGTTATTGCGGAGAAACCCGATATGGGGAGAACCATTGCCGCCGTCATAGAACCAAAAGCCAAAAATAATCGCACCTACCTGGAGGGTGAACAGTACATTATCACTTGGGCGATTGGGCATTTGCTTGGACTGGCTGAACCGGATGCCTATGATTCAAAATACAAACGCTGGAATATCGCGGATTTGCCGATCATCCCGGAGCAATTCAAAATTGTTCCGAATCCGCGTACAAAGGATCAGCTCAAAATCATCGGAGAACTCGCAAAGCGTGCTT
Organism: Paenibacillus sp. 2TAF8; assembly: GCF_052114825.1. Taxonomy (NCBI): domain Bacteria; kingdom Bacillati; phylum Bacillota; class Bacilli; order Caryophanales; family Paenibacillaceae; genus Paenibacillus; species Paenibacillus sp. 2TAF8. The sequence continues at coordinate 201,600 of NZ_JBFRFN010000008.1, read as the reverse complement.
CAGCGATCGTTAACGCTTGTGATGCCGGTCGGGAAGGACAGTATATCTTTGCGCTTATTCAGCAGCAATTGAAGCTGCGACAGCCTGTAAAACGTCTGTGGATATCGGATTTGACAGCCGAAAGTATTCGGCGCGGATTTGATGGACTGAAAGATGCCGCAGAATTCGAAAATCTGACACATGCTGCGCGTGCACGAAGTGAAGCTGACTGGCTGATTGGCATGAATGCCTCGCGGGCGTTTACAACAAGACATAATGCACTTTTGTCTGTAGGACGTGTTCAGACACCTGTATTAGCGTTAATTTATGATCGTGAAATCGAGATTGAGGCATTTCAGTCACAGACGTTCTATGAAGTAGCGGCCTGGTTTCGCCAAGAAGGTGTTGAATACCGTGGCGTGCGTCAGGGCGATAAACTTACGGATGCCGAAGAGGCGGAGTCGATTGCGACAAGTGTGAAGGGTAAAACAGGCCAGATTATTAAATATGAAGCCAAACAAACGAAGGACTATCCATATCGGTTGTATGACCTTACCCTTTTGCAACGGGAGGCGAATGCGAAATATGGTTATGGTGCTAAAAAGACGTTAGATATTGCACAGGCTTTGTATGAAAAACATAAAGTGATCTCTTACCCACGTACGAATTCCAACTATGTGACCGAGCAGAACATTGAAGGCATGCACAAAACGCTGAATTTACTTAAAAACGGAACGTACAGCGAGCTGGCTATAGGGGCAAAGCCTGAATTGGTGCATAAAAATAACAAAGCGGTCTGTAATCCAAGCCGGGTAGAGGATCATCATGCCATTTTGCCAACATTGAAACGACCGGGAACGCTGTCTAAGGACGAGCAAAATATTTATGATTTGATTGTGAGACGTTTTCTGTCTCATTTCTATCCACCAGCGGAGTATAAGCAGCATACTGTACTTACGGAAGTAGAAAATTATCAGTTCAAAACGTCTGTAAAAGAACTGTTGTCCATCGGTTGGAAGGTGGTACTTGGTTCAGGTGATCCGGAGCAAGGGGCTTCGGGTAAGAAAAAAGCGAAGAAAAACAGCAATGAAGAAGAGGAGGCAGAGGAATGGACGGACAAAGCCTTCGCTGTACAGCCTGATTTGCCTGTTCATTGTACGAAGAGTGAGTTCAAAGAGAAAGCGACCCAGCCGCCCAAAAGCTATACCGAGGGTACGCTGCTCAAGGCGATGGAGAGTGCAGGCAAACAGATTGAGAATGAAGAGTTGCGTGATGCGATGAAGGATAGTGGTCTGGGAACCCCGGCTACACGAGCAGCTACGATCGAACGTCTCAAAAACGTAGGTTACATTACGATGCAAGGGAAGAAGATGCAATTGACCCTTAAGGGACGAACGGCGATTGAATTGATCCGCCGTGCAGGTGTAGATCTGTTGACGTCGCCTGAGATGACTGGACAATGGGAGCGCCGGTTATATCAAATCTCCAAAGGTGAAGCAGGACAGGACAAGTTCATGGAAAACGTCAAAAAGTTCACGTTGTCTATTATTGAAAAAGTTCGTGTCCAGGCTCCAGCAGCTGCTGATGCATTTGGTGAAGATGCGCGAGGCAAAAAAGGCAACGGAAAAGGCGGAGGCGTTGCGAGCAAAGCGGCGAGTAAGTCTTCCGTTGGTGCCAGAGCTCCGAAGGCATCGGTTGCAAACACGGCATCAAGTACTCGCACGACCTCTCAAAAGAGTACGACTCCTTCTGGCGCAAGGGAAGTACTTGCTTCATGTCCATCACCTGACTGCAATGGGTATATTATCGAGGGCAAGAAGGGATATGGCTGTTCCCGTTTCAAAGAAGGATGTACATTCGTAGTCTGGAAAGAATACGCTGGCAAAAAAATAACAAGTGCGATGCTGAAGTCCTTGGTAGAGAAGGGCAGCACGCAAGTTCTTTCATTCAAACGCAAGGACGGAAGTACAGTGAAGGCGCGTATTATTCTGAAGGATGTTGTCACAGGTCAGTTATCCGGAGAGAAGCTGGAAACCTCATCGTAAAGTTTGATAGGCACAAAAAGAAAAGAACCCTTTTATCCAAGGGTTCTTTTTTGCTGTTGCTGCTCTATATCTTCATGAATAACTTTGGGGACCTCTTCCAGTGCAGTAATTGTATACATGGAAGTCTCCGGATTCGGCTGCAGCTCAACAATGTTATATTGCCATTCATTGGGTTGTTTGATATAGATGCTGTGAATTCCGGCATTCACGGCAGGCATAATGTCTGTGCGAAGCGAGTTGCCAATCATCCAGGTTGAGCGCCGTTCAAACGGGCCTTTGGACAAGATGCCTTCCAGTGCTTCAATATTTTTGTGCTGACGAATATAGATCCGATCATCGAAATAAATGGAGAGCTTCATCTGATCAATTTTTCGCTGCTGGATTACGGTCTCCCCACCAGTATATAAATAAAGAGAGTGCCCAGCAGATTTAAGCTCTTCCAACGTTTCAACCATATGCGGGTAAGGCTCAACTTCCTGAGTGTAAACACTCATACCGAGTTTGCTTAAATACGTTTCTTCTCTGGTTGACGTCGGTCGGGTATACTTTTGGGAAAAATATCGATACGTATCAATCAGTGACTGTGGAAAATGGTGACTTGCAAATCCGACTTTGTTCACACCGGTAACATCGATTTCGAGCTGCTTCTCTCTAATCTGTTGTGTAGTCAGGGCATGCCCATCAAACCATTGCTGCATATTTTCGAAGAATTCTCCCAGAACAAGATTGAAATATTTGTTGCAATACACGAGTGTATCATCCAGGTCAAACAATATATGTTGTTTTAGTAAAGTCAATGCTAGTTCACTCCTTGCCTGCGCTTGTTGCGGATAACTCAAAATTCGTTCACATCACTCAGATGCGAATGTAGGATTCCAGAAACATATTCAATTCAGATACACCATCTGGACGAATGCTGTATTTTTCTTTACGGTTGCTTCCGAGCAAATGTGTACGCAGCAAACCTGCAATACGAAGAGCCATAACCTGATCCTTCACAGGGTCTTCGTCTTTGCCCAATTCCTCACACATTTCCGAGAGTGACTTTGGCTCATCCGATACATATCTTAACAGGCGAAGTCTTTCAGGATCTGCCAAAGCATGCGTGAATCTTAGCAAACACGTTGGCGGTTCATCTTCATTCTCTTCAGGTGTATCTACCGGATATTGCATAATCATCATGCCTTCATAAAAGCAATACATGTTGATTGGACGGTTATGCACAGTAGGAAACAGAATCACTTCGTTTAAACCAGGCATCGGTTCAACGATAACACCCGCAGTAGCATATTCAATTAACAGTTCAGGGCCCATCTTTTCAAGCAGAATACGCTTTTCTTCAGCGTCTTCTTCAAGCCATACGCGGTGATCTTCGCTTATATTCTGACAGTAGTGCTGATCCCATAGTCGCAATAATGGGACGTAGCTGTTTCGAATACGCATCGATTCTTCTATTGTAATTTCAGGCATTAAAGGAGATATGCGCGCAAACAATTCATCAGCTGAAAGTTCTGCGAGCATGTCCAGAAATTCCTGATTCTCTGAGGTTGTGTTCTGATATGCCGCCCAGGCAAACAGGACATCGAAATCGTCAAAGGGCCACGTGGCAGCAGGTGCAAGCGCAGCCCGCACGTTGGAACTTAGCTTGCCTTCAACGTCCAGAATCCATTCAGGACCAATGTCCAGATGCTGAATCCACTTTTTCGTGACATATACCAAAAAGCTGTTTAGCATCTCATATATCGGTGAGACATCAATTTTAACGTGATAAGCCATAATGATGCAGAATCCTCCCGTCACATCTAGGTATTCACAGCGACTTATGTACTATTATGGCTTGTTTTACCGGGCGTTGTCCACTATAATGTTCAAGTTCGGGGCTTAGACCCGATTTATAAAGAAAGTATACACCCATATAAATAACAGCCTAGAGATCGTCAGCGATGGCGATTTTTCTTTGTTTGCGCTTGCAGGAGGAATGAAATGTCGTGGCATTGATGTTCAAATCTAAAATATCACCCTCAACTTTAAATTACTTGATCCTGATTACCGTAATTGTGGTAGCTGGGATCAGTCAGGGACTATTACTGCCTGTGTTATCGATTTTTCTGGAACAGCAAGGCGTTTCTCCAGGGGTAAACGGGCTGAATGCTGCTGCGCTTTATATTGGCTCATTCGCCATGACACTGGCAGCCGAACGTTTACTCGGAGCTCTGGGGTTCAAAAAACTGATTGTAGGCGGTTTGATTCTGGTTATGCTTCCTTTGATCCTGTTTCCTTATTTCCCCGACATAAAAATATGGTTTGTGCTCCGCCTTATTGTTGGCATCGGAGACAGCGCCTTGCATTACGCTGCCCAATTGTGGGTGCTGCTAGTTACTGCGCCGGAGAAGAGAGGACGTTATATTTCACTTTATGGCATGTCTTACGGCCTTGGATTCAGTATTGGACCATTAGGTATCAAGCTGCTCGGGTTTGGTGATGCAGTTCCTTTCCTGGTGCTATTTGTAGGCGTAGCGGCCGTACTCATTCTGGTACTCATGAAACTGCCGGACACCAAGCCGGAAAAATTAGAACATGCTCATTTGCCGGAACGACGCTTTAGCCGCAGTTTCGCTTGGGCATGGTATGCACTGTTGCCAGCTCTTTTATATGGTTATATGGAAGCTGGCATGAACAGTAATTTCCCGGTTTACGGACTTCGAATCGGATATGACACCAATCAGATCGCCTCATTGCTTCCTTTTATAGGGATCGGCGGATTGTTTCTTCAGCTTCCGCTTGGGATATTAAGTGACCGTTATGGCCGAAAAAGAATTCTCATGATAGCTGGAATTGGCGGCGGCCTTGCATTTGTACTAGTACCATTTTCGGGTACGCATTTTTGGATGACACTTGTGTTGTTACTTATTGCAGGAGGACTTGTTGGTTCATTTTTCTCGCTGGGACTTGCTTATGCCGCAGATATTTTACCTAAAGGGTTACTACCTGCAGCCAATGTAGTAGCGTCATTCCATTTTACGATTGGAAGTATAGTCGGACCGAATCTGGGAGGTCAACTGATTAACTGGGTTTCACCTGGAAGTATGTTTATTATGCTTGGTTGTATGTATTTGATTTTTGGTGTAACAGGACTATTATTTCGACGTAAACGTGAAGCGGAATTTGTGTTAAAATAGAAGCTGGTGTTCGCATGGAAATTGATGTCCATTTCCGAGTACACTAGTAGTAGGGAAAAACATGGACAAGAGGAGACATCGCGATGATCAGAGTGGAGAACTTGAGTAAATCCGTTGGAGCGGATCGTATTCCGATTCTGCGTGATATTCGTTTTGATATGCAACAAGGAGAAATGATTGCGGTGGTCGGGTCCAGCGGGAGCGGCAAAAGCATGTTGCTGAAATGTTTGGCAATGAAGGAGACATGGGATTCAGGACGTTTTACCGTTGACGGCATGGATATTTTGAAAGAAGGCTGGAGCGGTAAACAAAAAATCCGGCGGGAATGGGCATACTTGGAGCAGAACCCGCAACTCTATCCCAGAAAAACTGCACTGAAAAACGTACTTATCGGTCGCTTTGGACAGACACCATTGTGGCGGATGGCAACGGGCATGGTACGATCAGATGACTACATGGGAGCGATGGATCACCTCGAAGGTCTGGGATTACTCGATAAAGCACACCAACTTGCTGAAAAAATGAGTGGCGGTGAAAAACAGCGTGTTGCCATTGCAAGAGCGCTTGCACACGGTGCAAAGGTGGTCCTAGCAGACGAACCGGTCATTGGACTTGATCCTCATACGGCTGATGCAGTATTGGAAACGCTACGTAAATTATGTGAAGAGGAACGAGCTACGGTCATTGCCGTGTTGCCAATTGAGCTGGCAGAGAAGCACGCTTCCCGAATCTGGGGAATCGCAGAAGGCAGGATCGCTTTTGACATACGAGGACGGAGATTGACTCAGCAGGAGAAAAATCAGATTTAAAATGAGTGCATATGAAAAGAGTGATGAGATTGCTTAATTCGCGATGGGGACGCTGTATGACGGCAGGTGCGATGGCTGTTCTGCTCGGAACGGTGCTGAGTGGATGTACGGTAATCAGTGACCCTAAGCTTCTAATGAAGCCGCCGATGATGTCTACGGACAAGGAGAAATTGTATAACATTGTGCAGAAGGAAACACCGCCTGAAAGTAAATTGATTCGGCCCAAAGATATGAGCAACACCAGTATGATTCGTGTAGAAGATCTGAATGGTGACGGCATTCGCGAGGCCAGTGTTTTTTATGAGACACCTAATGAAAATGTGCGTATCCACGGCATGATTTTGGAGGAGCAAGGGGGTGCCTGGGTCAAAAAACTCACGTTTGATGTACCAGGCAATGAGCTGGAGTCATTCAAAGTCATGGATATTACAAACGATGGAAACCCGGACATTATTGTCGGTGTCAGCTTGCAGGATCAGAAAGCCTTAACGGCATATTCTTATAAAGGCGGAGTCTTGGAACAAGTGCTCGGTGGCGTACCGTACAATCAGGTGATTATTGATGACATGCAAGGCAATGCGCTTGATTTAAGCGGAGATGGTAAGAGTGATTTTGTTGTTGTCTCGCTGAACGCCAGCGGATTCGCCAGCATTGCTCTGTATCAGTATCAGGATGACAGTTTCAAGGAAATCGATCGTGTCGTAACGGATTATACGGTCAAAGAAATATATAATGCCCTTGGCGGTGAGATTGCCGAAGGAAAAATGGGGATTGTGCTCGATGCAGATCTCGATGATCGAAGTTCGTTTACACAAATTATGTATGTTAAAGACAACAAACTCGTCAGCGCTTTTAAATCTCCCGATCAAACGTACAGAGATGACAAAATTTTAAGCGGTGATGTGAATAATGATGGTATTATTGAGTTTGGATTGAAAGAAACACCAAAAGGCTGGGAGCACTACGTATTTGATTCACGAATGTGGTTTTATACATTCTACCAGTGGGATGGAAAAGAGGGGAAGAAGTTTGTGTCATTCCAGTTCCGGGATGATGCCGATTTGTTCCATCTGAACTTAAAGCCTGAATGGTATGGCAAGATCACAATTGATACCAAATCGGAGAAGGAAAAATATATTCGATTCAAAATGATCAAAACGGATGAAACCGTAGCCGAGATCAAATATTTTACGTTTTCTCAGTGGGATCTTGAAAAGGGGAAAAGCTGGAAGGAAATTACTCGCACGAAAGATCGGGTCATTGCATCGCGTGTTGCACAATCTGAAGCGGGCAAGGATGCATTAAGCAAAAACTTCTCAGCTGAATAGAAAGGAAGAACTTGATGAGTAAAGTACTTATTCTTGAGGATGAAGAATCCATCCGCAGTTTTATTGTCATTAATTTGAAAAGAAACGGGTTTGAAGTGCTGGAAGCGGGTGATGGTCATGAAGCCTTGCGTATCTTGCAATCCGTTCCGGATATTGATCTGGCATTACTGGACGTTATGGTTCCCGGCATTGATGGATTTGAAGTGTGTAGACGGATTCGTGAAACGAACGAAAGACTCGGTATTATTTTTCTGACAGCCAAAGTACAGGAGCAGGATAAAGTATATGCCCTTTCCGTTGGAGCAGACGATCACGTAAGCAAACCGTTCAGCCCGACTGAACTGATTGCACGGATTCAATCGTTGCTCCGTCGTGTCAATGTACATCGTGAAACCGCAGCTAAAGTAACGTTTCAATCAGGGCCGTTTTCACTGGATCTGATCTCCAAACAGTTTAAAAAGAATAATGAAGCAATTGAATTGACACCTACCGAATTCTCGTTAATCCAGTTCTTCCTGGAAAAAGAAAACACACCGCTGAGTCGTGACCTGCTGCTGGATCACGTATGGGGCAAAGAGTATATGGGTGATCCGAAAATTGTTGATGTGAATATCCGTCGTTTACGTCAAAAAATTGAGAACAATCCTTCCGAGCCTGAATACCTGCAAACTGTGTGGGGTCACGGGTACAAATGGAAAGGCCGGGATCAATGATTAAAAAGGGGATCACGCGGCAGATCGTACTACACTACTTTATTGTCGTTTTCCTCGCTCTGGTGCTTGTAGAGTTTGTGTTTATGCTGGCTGTGCAGCGGTATTATTATGAGAGCATTTACAATACCATCAGTACTCACATTACCAATAACAGGGACTTCCTTGAGCCCATTGCCAGAGCCAGTAATGGGGAAGATGGCAATAATAACTTGTCCCGGCTTCTGGTTCGTCTTGCATTAGACAATACCGAACTTGAGATTTTGGATCTGAATGGACGTGTGCTGGCGAGTTCGACGGCATTTGAGTCAGATCGAGCGGTGCTACAAACGAGTGACATTATGCAGGCATTAAACGGAGATATGGGACGGTGGATTGGACGACAGCCTAATACCGGCGAATCGGTGATGGCGGTTGCCAACAAATTTGACCTAGGTGGTGAAAATACGTACATTGTGCGTTATCTGACATCACTCGAATCTGTAAACTCTAAATTACTCGTCATGGGGTTGCTGGCAATTGCCGTAGGTGTAGGTGTACTCGCCATCGTGTTAATTATCAGTATTGGCATGGCCAACTCCATCGTGCGTCCCATCAACAGTATCACAGCGGTATCTGCTCAGATGGCAAAAGGGCGACTGGATGTGAGGGTTAAAGGGAATTACAAGCATGAACTTGGTGAACTTGCATCAACACTTAACTTCATGGCTCATGAAATTGTGCGAAGTAACCAGATTAAGGACGATTTCATTTCGTCCATTTCCCATGAATTGCGTACACCGCTGACCAGTATCAAAGGCTGGAGTGAAACACTCGATTCAGGTGGATACGACCCGGATGAAACACGCATTGGCATGGGCATCATCGCCAAGGAAACAGAGCGTTTGATTGGACTCGTGGAAGAGATGCTCGATTTCTCCAAACTGCAACAAAATCAGATGAAGCTGGTTAAAGGCACGGTTAATATCCGTGAAGTTGTGCAAGAAACCATGCTGAACGTTTGGGCCAAAGCTGAACAAAAGCAGGTACATCTAAAGTTGGAGACGGACGAGACACATGCCTACAATGTATATGGTGATGGCAATCGTTTGAAGCAGGTGTTCTTAAACATCGTGGACAACGCAATCAAATTCTCACATGAGAATTCATGGATCTTCCTGACAGTGAAAGAAGAAAATGATCAGATCGTTGCGGTTGTGCAGGATACAGGCATCGGGATCAGCGAAGAACATTTGATTAAAGTAAGGGATCGTTTCTTCCAGGTAAATCACCAAAATGGAGGCACAGGACTTGGTCTTGCCATCACCCAAGAGCTCGTGGAGCTGCATGATGGTACCATCACGATGCAAAGTGAACTGGGATCAGGAACGACTGTGACTGTATCCTTACCTATGCTTAAGCAGGAGGTAACTCCTGTTGAGCAAGATTTAACATTCGAGGAAGCGCTGAGCGGCGGAATTGATACATCAGGGAAACCAGCTAATGTAACTTCGGAGCCTGATGAGAGTGAACGGATACAGGCTGATGACCCATCGGCGGAGGGCGAGAAGCGCTAATCCGTCATTGTCATTGTTGTAGCAAACAACGAACAACGACAATTATACAGAGAAACGAAAAAGGCGAGGCCATAATGGCTCGCCTTTTTATATCTATTTTGTTATGAGGATAATTCACCAGCACGGAGACGGCCGCTTTTCTCATACACTTCTTTAAGTATACGTACAGGCTGTGTGCGAACGGCTGGTTTTGGTGCAACGATCTCGTTGGGTCCAACGACAACAATTTCGTCTGCAGTACCCTTAACGATGGCGCCATCTTTGATAATGGCTCCTTCGCCAATAATTGCACGTTCGATATGAACCCCGCGGCCTACGCGTGCATTAGGCATAATGACGCTGTCCAGTACCTCAGAGCCTTTACCCACTTCAGCTCCGCAGAAGATGACAGAGCGTTCAGCACGGCCTTCGATGGCGCAAGAATCGTGAACCATAGAAGCGAGATGCTCCATCTGTGTCTGTCTTGTTTTAAGTGCGCTAGGTTTGGAACGCCATTCGCGAGTAAACATAGGCCAGTCTTCTCTCTGAAGGCTCCAGTTTTCTTCGTTATATAACAGATCCATGTGTGCATCCCAAAGGCTTTTCACCGTACCAACATCTTTCCAGTATCCATTGAAGTTATATACATAAAGGGAATTGGTTTCATTTAACATCTGTGGAATGACGTCTTTACCGAAATCATGACTAGAATTGGGATTCGCGGCATCCTCAAGCAAATGACGCTTCAGATATTTCCAGTTGAACATGTAGATGCCCATCGAAGCCAAATTACTTTTAGGTTCAGCCGGTTTTTCGGCGAATTCGGTCACGCGCATATTTTCGTCCGCAGCCATAATTCCGAATCGATGTGCTTCGTCCCAAGGCACTTCCATGACAGAAATCGTAGCCAGGGCATTATTGGCCTTGTGTTCCTCGAGCATCTCACGATAATTCATATGATAAATGTGGTCACCCGACAAAATTAGAACATTTTCGGGGTTTTGCTGGTCAATATAGTCGATATTTTTATATATGGCATCCGCAGTTCCCAAGTATTCGTCATTTCCTGTATGATAAGATGGAAGCAAGGAGATTCCGGTCTCATTTGAATCACCATGTGTCCATGGCTCTCCTTGACCAATATGTTCGTGCAGTGATTCCGCTTGGTACTGCGTCAGAACACCTACAGTGTCGATTCCTGAGTTAACGCAGTTACTGAGAGGAAAATCGATAATCCGGTAATGCCCGCCAAACGGTACAGCGGGTTTTGCAATCCTCGAGGTTAAAGGGGCTAATCGCTTTCCTTCTCCTCCCGCCAACAGCATAGCGATGCAATCTTTATTAAACATGATCGTTTCCCTCCCAAAATATTTGTGCAGTGTAGTACATTAGTAAACGAAAGCGAAGCCTCTGAAACGATAGCTATTGTAAAAATTCTGAAAAAATACATCATTTTTTAAAACAACGCATTTTTCTTTTCAAGTTGGCTAGAATGGGGTAATGGTTAGCGTTATATCTATTTTCTGGAGAAAAGAAGGTGATCCTTTGGCTATTGAACCGCTGGCACAACCGGATATGTTATCTGAGCATATTTATTTATTTCATGAAGGTAATCTTCATCACAGTTATCGAATGTTGGGCGCGCATCCAGAGACTCGCGATCACCGTCAAGGGTTCCGCTTTACCGTATGGGCACCCAATGCCGTAGAAGTGGGACTGGCTTTGGACCGCAATGGATGGCAAGGTGAAAAGGAACCTTTATATAAGATACCCGATTCGGGATTTTGGAGTCGTTTCTTTMCGGGAATTGAAGAAGGTACTTTATACAAATTCCGCATTTTAACGGAAGATGGAACCGAATGCCTCAAAGCAGACCCTTATGCATTTCAGGCTGAAATACGTCCTCAAACGGCATCTGTCACAAGTTCCATTGAGGGATACAAGTGGAATGATGGCGCGTGGCGACGAAAACAACGCACGATGTATAACAAACCTTTACATATTTATGAAATGCACCTAGGGACGTGGAAACGCAAGGATGATGGCAGTCTGTATAGTTATCGTGAGATAGCGGAATTGCTTATTCCTTATTTACTCGAAATGAAGTATACCCATGTTGAAATGATGCCCCTTAGCGAGCATCCGTATGACCTGTCATGGGGATACCAAAATACCGGTTTTTATGCACCAACAAGCCGTTATGGGCAGCCAAAAGATCTGATGTATCTGGTGGATACACTACATCAGGCTGGAATTGGTGTATTGCTGGATTGGGTGCCTGCTCATTTTGCCAAGGATGCGCACGGACTACGTCTGTTTGATGGTACCCCTTTGTTCGAATACGCAGATCCAATGATAGCCGAGAAGCCGGGCTGGGGTACACTTAGTTTTGATTATTCCAAACCGGAGGTGCGATCCTTCCTGATTTCCAACGCATTGTACTGGATGGAGATGTACCATTTTGACGGGCTCCGTGTTGATGCGGTAACGAGCATGCTTCGTCTCGATTTTGAAAAGACACCAGATCAATATCGAACCAACGACGAAGGTGGCCTAGAGAATAAGGAAACTGTTGCTTTTTTGCAAGAATTGAACAAAACTGTTTTTGAATATTTTCCTTATGCTTTGATGATGGCCGAAGAATCCAGTGCGTGGCCAATGGTCACCATGCCAGTGGACAAGGGTGGTCTTGGTTTTAACTACAAATGGAATATGGGCTGGATGAATGATACGCTCGACTATATGGAATCTGATTTTCATGAACGTCCTTCCAAACATCATTTGCTGACTTTCCCGGTTGTATACTCCTTTTCTGAAAATTACGTGCTTCCTCTGTCTCATGACGAGGTGGTACATGGTAAAAAGTCTCTTTTGAACAAAATGCCAGGAAGTTATGAGCAGAAATTCGCAGGTATGCGCGCGTTCCTCGGTTATTTCATGACATTCCCGGGCAAAAAGCTGTTGTTCATGGGTGGAGAGTTTGGCCAGTTCATCGAATGGAAAGATGAGGATCAACTGGACTGGTTTTTGCTGGATTATGACAGTCATCGAAGCCTGCACAAGTTTGAACGTGAGCTTTCCGAGCTATACGTTCGTGAAAAAGCTTTATGGGAGCTTGATCATTCCTTTGACGGTTATGAATGGATCACTCCGGATGATCAAGGCCAAAGTGTCATTTCATATGTTCGCAAAGGAAAAAAACCTGCGGATACACTCCTTGTGCTCATTAACTTTCAACCAGTTAAAAGGGAGCGTTACCGGATTGGCGTCATGCGTCCCGGTATGTATACCGAAATTTTGAACAGTGATCATTCGGATTACGGTGGCTCAGGGATAACTAATGATATGCAGATCCCTACAGAAAAAATTCCATTTCACGGGCATGCAAACAGCTTGGAAGTGGATTTACCACCGCTCAGCATCGTGATTTTAAAAAAGAATACACGTCGGAAAACGGAGCCCATCGCTGAAGGTAGCGCTTCCGTGAAATCGAAAAAAAAGACAGAAAAAAATATAGAAAAAAAAGAGAATAGCACGTTAAAAACGGATAGGGGGACAAAGGCATGAATATTTTATTTGCAGCGGCCGAAGCACATCCTTTTATTAAAACGGGCGGACTAGCAGATGTGATTGGTGCACTTCCACAGGCTTTGAAGAAAAACGGCGCAGATGTTCGAGTGATTTTGCCAAAATATAAAGGGATTTCCGAAGAACACAAAGAGGCGATGAAGCCTGTCCTTGTTACGGATGTGCCTTTGGGATGGCGTAGAGCATATTGTGGAATTGAAATGCTGGAATTTGACGGGATACCCGTTTATTTTGTAGACAATGAGTATTACTTTGGACGGGACGGAGTCTACGGGTACATGGATGATGGAGAGCGATTTGCTTTTTTCAACCGTGCTGTACTTGAGGTGCTTCCGCAGATTGATTTCAAGCCGGACGTCCTGCACACACATGATTGGCATGCGGGTATGATACCCTTACTTCTTAAAGCTCACTATGCGCATGATGCCTTCTATAGTGGGATCCGAACGGTGTTCACCATACATAACTTGTTGTATCAAGGTGTATTCCCACACGAGTTATTCAGCGAAATTCTGGAACTTGATGATCGGTATTTCACGATGGAAGGCGCCGAATATTATGGGAATGTCAATTTCTTAAAAGCAGGAATTGTGTATTCTGATCATGTGACAACGGTGAGCCCAACCTATGCCAGAGAAGTGCAGACTTCGTATTATGGGTATGGACTTGATGGACTATTGAGTTCGCTCGGTGATCGCTTCAGCGGCATAGTGAACGGCATAGATACCAAAAGTTATAACCCGGCAACAGACAACAAAATTGCAGTCAAATACAGATCAAGCTTGTCCAAAAAAATTGAGAATAAAATCGAATTGCAAAAAGAACTGGGACTTCCGGTTCGTCCAGACGCACCTTTGATGGTCATGGTAACCAGGCTTGTTGATTCCAAAGGACTGGATCTGGTATGCCGTGTTCTGGATGAACTGCTCTACTATGATGACATTCAATTCGCCGTGCTGGGGACTGGAGATTCAGCTTATGAACATTGGTTCAGAGAGGCGGCTAATCGTTATCCACTAAAAATGTCAGCACAGATCACATTCAATGACGGGTTATCTCGCCGTTTTTACGCAGGCAGCGACATCTTCCTGATGCCATCCAAATTTGAGCCGTGTGGAATCAGTCAGTTGCTGGCATTGCGTTATGGAAGTGTACCACTGGTAAGGGAAACAGGGGGACTAAACGATACGGTTCAAGCTTACAATGAGTTCACAGGAGAAGGTAACGGCTTCTCATTTACTAGTTTTAATGCACATGACATGATGAATACCATTCGGCGTGCAGAAGAGTTCTATCGTAAGTCGGATGAGTGGAAGAAAATAGTTAAAAATGCAATGAGTGGGGAATATAGCTGGGATGTATCGGCGGAGGAATATATGGATATTTATCGTCGAATTCATGTGATCTAAGAATAAGCTTTTATTTATGCATGGAGAGCCGCAGTTTAAAAGCTGCGGCTTTTGTTATTACGTTGATATTACAAAAAAATGGGAAGTTTGGATTCCGGACTTGAATGACATCATTCAATGCGGTCCAAATATATCCCTGAATCACATGCGATCCTTCTTACTTAAAGATGGTTCGGTGTATCTGTGATCGAAAAAAAGCAGTTTTAGCGACTGAATTGCTCAAATTCCTTACGGATGGCTTGTAGTAGTTCAGGCTTGCTCAAAACATCATAAGCTGTAGCAGCGAGCGCTTTGGCTCCCAAAATCATGCCGTCCAGAGCACGTTCTTGCAACGCCAAATCACGGAATTCAATGGAGTGCAACGTATGAACTTCATCAACAACACGGATATAAGGATGAATTGCTGGGCATCTCAGAGAGACATTACCGATATCCATCGAGCCATGGTCGTTTCCACTGACGATTTCTTCCTGCGGAATGCCAAGTTCCATTAAATTCTGACTGAACGCGTCAGAGAAGGTCTCATTTGTAACCATCTCATCATAGGATGTTTCGTAGTTGGATGTCACGAGTTTACATCCGGTCTGAAGTGCAGCACCTTGTGCAATCTGAATGACCCGCTCGGTCAGCACATTCAGTTCTTTACGTGTGGCTGCACGTACATAAAACTGAGCAGAAGCATAGTCCGGAATAATGTTGGCAGCCTGTCCGCCGCTGTTAATGATTCCATGAATACGAACATTGCTCTTTACTTGCTGCCGGAAGGCATTAATTCCAGTGAACGTTTGAATGACGGCATCGAGTGCATTAATTCCTTCATGCGGACTGGCTGCCGCATGTGAGGATTTGCCATGAAACTCAAATTGCACAGCATCAATAGCGAGGGAACTGCCTGATTTTTCGTAGGCATAGAACGGATGCGCCATAAGTGCAACATCGCTATCATCAAATAACCCCGCTTCCGCCATCGGAACTTTAGCCCCGCGTGTTTCCTCAGCAGGTGTACCAAACACCTTGATCGTTCCGCCGACTTCGTCCACAATGGCTTTCAGGCCAACGCCTGCCCCGAGGCTCATCATACAGATTAAGTGGTGTCCGCAAGCATGACCAATTTCCGGCAAAGCATCATATTCACATAACAATGCAATCGTCGGGCCCGGCTTGCTTGAAGTGTAAGTTCCGATGAAAGCTGTATCTAATCCAAGAATCGGAGCTTCCACAACAAATCCATGATAGGAAAGTTCTTCCTTTAAACGGGCGGAGGCCAAGTATTCTTCATTGCCAAGTTCAGGATGGGCTCCAATATATGATGAAATGTCTTTGAAACGGGAAGCATATTGATCAATAACGGTAAAGATCTGATTTTTATTGGTTGTCATAGCTTAACTCCTTAGGCAAATTGAAAATAATTTAATGATTATAACATGTTTGCAGTATTTTTTCAGAAACAAGTCAAGATTCAATCTTGAAAATGCATTGCATAATCATGCATTGTACTTTATAATGACTCAGTCATCAACATGACTGACGAATCAGTATGTAATCGTAATTATAGCATTGTAAGGGGAGAACAAGGTTGAAATTAATAAGTCGTTATACCGTAATGCTGTTAACGTTCCTTCTTTTTCTTACGGCGGCTGCACCTGCGGCGCTGGCGAGTGGAACGACTGACAACAGCTCAGGCGGTAAAAAACTGGTGCTAGGGACAAGTGCCGATTTTGCACCGTATGAATTCCACAAAGTCATCAATGGCAAAGACGAAATCGTTGGATTTGATATTGCAATTGCCAAAGAAATTGCAGCGGATCTCGGAGCCGAGCTCGTTATTGAGGATATGGGTTTTGACGGACTACTACCCGCGCTTCAGAGTGGCCGTGTAGACTTGGTCGTCTCGGGCATGACACCGACGGATGAGCGTAAGCAAAGCATTGATTTCTCAGATACGTATTATAGATCCAAACAAGTGATTATGGTTCGCAATGTCGACAAGGACAAATATCCAGACATGAAAGCACTGGAAAATGTCAAAATCGGTGTGCAGAAGGGATCCATCCAAGAAACGATTGGACAAAAGATTCCAGGAGCAAAGCTAACTTCACTGGATAAAATCTCCGACATCGTGCTTCAACTGCAAACAAAACGTGTTGACGCAGCCATTGTCGAAGATACTGTAGCTGCTGGGTATCTGGATGACATTATCGGTCTTGCTGCAGCTGTTCCAGATGAAGAGCAGGCTGAGGCAGCTGTCGGGATTCGTAAGGGCAATACAGAGCTGTTAGCCTCTGTGAACAAAACCTTGGATCGCTTGAAAAGTGAAGATAAAATCAACCAAATGGTTACGGAAGCAAGTCTCCTGATGGCTGATAAAGTCAACAAGTCTCAAAATATTTTTCAACTGTTCTGGCAGTACAAAGGTTTATATGCGACAGGTATCGGTTACACACTCCTGCTGTCGGCTTTGGGTGTATTATTCGGAGTTATTATCGGGCTGATCATCTGCCTGTTCCGTCTTCATAATATGGCAATTCTCCGCTGGATTGGTACTACCTATGTTGAGGTGATCCGGGGTACGCCAATGCTGGTACAACTCATGATTATCTATTACGGGGTGTCCTTAACCTTTGGTATTAACTTCTCGGCACTTCAGGCAGGGATTATGACGCTTTCCATTAACAGTGGTGCGTATCTCGCCGAGATTTTCCGCGCCGGTATTCAAGGCGTTGATCGTGGTCAACTGGAAGCAGCTCGTTCACTTGGGATGGGCRGAGGCGCAGCGATGCGTTACATTATTCTGCCACAGGCCTTCAAGGCTGTTTTGCCAGCTATCGGTAACGAGTTCGTAACGATCATCAAAGAATCATCGATTATCTCGGTTATCGGTATGGTGGATATTATGTATCAGGCAAGTGTCGTTAAAAATCTCACATTCCAGGGTCTTAACCCGTTCATTATTGCAGCAGCGATATACTTTGTCATGACATTTATTTTGTCCAAGCTGCTCGGACGATTGGAAAGGAAGTTGGGTGCAAGTGATAGACGTTAGACAATTACACAAATCATATGGTAAAAATGATGTTCTGAAAGGCATTGACGTGACGATTGGCAAGGGTGAGGTCGTTGTAGTTATTGGTCCTTCGGGTTCGGGGAAAAGTACTTTTTTGCGCTGTCTTAACCTGCTGGAGCAGCCAACATCGGGACAGATCAATTTTGAAGGCGTGTCGATTACCGATCCCAAGCATAATATTAATGCTACGCGTGAGAAGATGGGCATGGTGTTCCAGCATTTTAACCTTTTCCCACATAAAACTGTTCAGCAAAACATTACGATTGCTCCAATCAAGGTGAAAAAGCAATCCACGGATGAAGCAAACAAAATAGCCGAGGATCTTCTAAAGACAGTTGGTTTGGCGGACAAAAAAGATGTATATCCCAATCAACTGTCAGGCGGACAAAAGCAACGGATTGCGATTGCAAGAGCACTCGCCATGCAGCCGCATGTTATGCTGTTTGACGAGCCAACATCAGCTCTTGACCCAGAGATGGTCGGAGAAGTGTTGGAAGTCATGAAACGGCTTGCCGAAGGCGGAATGACGATGGTTATTGTAACGCATGAGATGGGTTTCGCGCGTGAAGTGGGCGACCGGATTCTGTTTATGGATGGCGGGGTTATCGTCGAAGAAGGCACCCCTGATGAGGTGTTCGGAGCTCCGAAACATTCGCGTACACGAGACTTTCTTGCAAAGGTACTTTAATTCATCCAATCTTATATATAGAATCAAATGGATAACAGCGTTATCGGATCAAATAATCCGGTAACGCTATTTTGTTTTAGTATGATAGGTGATGTGGGAAAGTAACGTTTCTGTTACCTGATTATCATATCAAAACGCCAAATGGAAACATTTACTACAGCTTAAGGTTACAAAATTGTGATATATTCAAGTCTGCCGAAACTTCCGAAGCGGAAGTGCGGGGGACGTAACGATGCAGATAGGTTTATTTATTCGATAAACATACTGCTTGGGGTGAATTAGGAATACATATTGCTTCAACATGTCAAGTAAGCCTATAGGGTGGGCTCCTCCATCCGAATCCGACAACTAACTTCGCAGGCATCATGAGGGAGGAAGACCATGTATAACAAGAAACGTTTAGCCAAAACTGCCATCGCACTACTGACATCGATTTTATTCATTCAAGCCGTTCCAGCTCACGCGGATTCCGTTCATGTGGCCAAAGAAGGGGACACCTTCTTCACCTTATCCAAGCAATATGGCATTGATATGAACACATTAATCAAAACGAATAAAGACATTTCACCTTATAACATCTATGGTGGTCTGAAAATTACCATTCCGGGTAACGAAAATAAAGCCGTAGCAGCACCGGTTCAAGCGAAGTCGCAGGAAACGACGGTTACAACTGCAAGCCTTGACGTGAATCCGGATAATAAAGTGGTACAAGCTTGGGGTAAGACACTTGACTACAGCAAAACGCTGAATGTTAAAGCAACAGCATATTCCGCGGATGCTTCCGAAAATGGTGGATGGGGCCCTGTTGATTATTTTGGTAACCCGCTCGAATTGGGCACGATCGCAGTGGATCCAAAGGTAATTCCATTTGGAACAAAGGTATTGGTGACTGGCCATACACATCCAGGGTTGCCTAAACAGGCTTTCATAGCAACTGCTTTGGATGCAGGCAGCGCGATTAAGGGGAATCGCATCGACATCTTCATTCCTGGAAGCAAACAGTTTGTAAGTTCGTTTGGTTTTCAGGATATTGAATTGTACATTTTAAAATAAGGCTTAAACCCTCCCCTTAATGGATTTGGGTCATAAGTTGAGTGGAGTATTAACTTAAACAGGGTGTTCTTGCGTCATCATGGTAGGCATGATTCATGATGACGCAGAGGACACCCTGTTTTTCACTCAGTGTTTCTCTTTTGGCAGTTTAAGCATCTCGTCCAAGGTAACTAGTTCATACCCTCGGTTTCGCAATTCCTCAATAACCTCAGGCAACGCATCTACAGTACCTTTCAGGTTCGAACCTGTACCGCCGCCAGCATGTTGTAATACGATGGAACCGGGTTTCACTGCGCTGAGAATATTATGTTTTACCTTTTCCTTGGATAGTCCTTTCCAATCGAGAGAATCCACATTCCAATTCACGATGCTGTAATGCTGTTTTGCGGCCCACCGCAACTGCTCTTCGTTAATGTCCCCATACGGAGGGCGAATCATTTTGGGCGTATATCCTGTCAGACGGTGAATAATATCGCCGGTATGTAATATTTGTTTGCGAAAGGCAGTCATCGATAACTTGCTGAATTCAGGATGATTGTAGCTGTGATTGCCGACGATATGTCCTTCTTTCACCATACGTTTCACCAAGTCCGGGTGTTTCTCCGCACGACTGCCGACAACAAAAAAGGTAGCGCGAACCTTATATTTTTTTAATACATCAAGTACCTGCGGCGTAAATCTTGGATCAGGCACATCATCAAAAGTTAGCGCAACTTGCTTGGTTGAAGGGCCATTGGTTTTGAACGTATCCGCGTATTTCTGCCGAAGCTCGCCCAGAGTCAACTGTTCTTCTCTAACATCTGAGCCAGAAGCCGGTGTATCACTCGGGTTTGAAGAAGGTTCCTCCGATGAAGTAGCAGGCAGAGGAGAACCGGCTAAAGGAGCTGTATAAACCCCAGAACATATAATAGTAACAAGTGCGAGCATAACGAGGCGTATTCGCATGTTATCGGCCTCCTTTTTCCAAAATTGCGTTCTCTATGGTATGCCCGTTGCATGTTTCTTTTATGCGTGTGTGAGAAGTTTCATTGCATCATCAGGTCATGAAAGCCATAATTCCACCATATATAACATATAGAGAAGGATAGGTGGAGAGATGATGAGTACATATGATTTGAAATCCATTCGTTTAGAGGTTTTTAATGCAGGACAGGACAAGGTGTTTTTGGTTACGGGAGGTAAAGCTCATATTGGGGCTGTGGCTACATTCTATGTTGACCATGAGCGGGTTAGTGGAACGACGGTACATATCCCGGGGCATAAGGAACAAGAGCTATGTGAGCGGCTCGCCCGCAAAGCGGCTCTTCAATTGAAAGTGACGGTAACTGTTATTATGGGAATCCATTTTGACAGTATTACACGCATGCAGATCGATGAAATCGTGCAGACTGCAGAGAGACTTATGGATGAACAACTGAATAAAAAAGAGTGAATTAGAATCTTCTGCGTAACAAGCCAAAAGTTAAATGTCTGGATAAGTGAAATCTGAAGTGGTAATCCTCCTTATATTAGAGGTTGTCATCAAGTTTTAATTTTTTTTCGCAAAATTGAAACGAGTTGCAGGTTGCTGCGTATGTATCTTTATATACAATGCACTATCCACTGGGAGGAATAAACCAAATGTCCATTTTTAAAAGATTACGTGACCTTACAATGTCCAACATTAACGCGATTATCGACAAAGCTGAAGATCCAATCAAGATGACGGATCAATATATCCGTGACATGCAAGAAGATCTGGAAGATGCAGAGAAAGCAGTAGCTTCGCAAATCGCGATCGAGAAGAAGTTCAAGCAATTGTTCGAGGAACAGGAAGCACTTGTGAAGAAACGCGAAGAGCAGGCTCACACGGCAGCTCGTGCACAGAACATGGACCTTGCTCGCCGCGCTCTTGAAGAGAAAAAAGCAGCAGAAGAGAAAATGGTGGAATACAAAGCCAGTTACGATCAAAACAAAGCATCTGCAGACAATCTTCGTGGTAAGCTTGATGAGATGCGCAAACAATTGACTCAAATGAAAAATAAACGTGAAACGCTGGTTGCTCGTTATAATGCAGCTAAAGCACAAACGGAAATCAATAAAGCACTGAATGGATTTAGCGCGGACACCGCAAGCGCAGGCATGAAACGTATGGAAGAGAAGATGATGCAGATGGAAGCACAGGCGGAAGCAAGCAACGAAATGTCTTCCAAAGGCAAGTCGCTTGACGAAGAGTTCGAGAAGCTTGGTAAGGATGCGGCTGTTGAGGACGAACTTGCTGCTCTTATGAAACAGTACGAGAATAAAAACTAACACCTTGGCAGTCAGCAGGGTTAACCAGCGGAGGAGAACAATGTTTCTCCTTCGCTTTTAAATGCGAATCATGTTGATAAGTGGAGGCTGTGTAAATGGATTTGAATATTTTGGCGATGCTGGTCTGGACAGTTTCAGGTTCGGTTTTGCTCTTTGTACTGATGTATGTGGATTCACTCTTTACGAAATACAAGGACTTTGCTGAAGTCAAGGCTGGTAATATGGCGGTAACCACCCGGATGGTGATGAAGTTGTTTGCGCAAGGTTACGTGCTTGCAACATCCATCTCAACGGCAGGACATCTTGGAGAAGCGTTGCTCGTTTCTGTCGTATCTTTCATCATTTTATTGATTCTGGAAAGTGTGGTTCACTTTATGATTCGCAGATGGGCCACATTGGATCTGGATACGGGAATACAGCAAGGTAAGACAGGGTATGGATTGTTCTCCGGCGCTTTGCATATCGTAGGCGCCTTGATCATTGCAGCATGCCTGTAAGCCGATAAGATAAGGAACAGGAGTAATTGGCATGAGTGTATGGAAACGTATAAAAGGAATACTAACAAAGCCGGAGCCGCCCAAAGCGGAAAAAACGATGCTTCAGCTTGCTCCTGGTGATATCTGCGAAGTGTCTCTGGTCACTTATGAAGTCGTTGGCAGGGTGCAGAATCGAGCTCGTAATGCAGTTGTATTAACGCTACAGGACGGTAGTTTATTCCGATATTTACATGTGGAAGAGCGTGAGATCACACGTTACGCCCTGTATACTCCTATTGATGGGAGACTTGATGCGCCAGACGAGGTGCCTACCATTCTTGAACTGGATGATCATGTGTATCATTTGGAGGAAGAGTATGGAGGTATGGTGCAGACCGTCGGCAGAACACCTTATGGTCAGGCTGGTGAGCAACTGGTGTGGCAGTATCAATCGGATGATAACAAACTTCTTCGTGTGGAATGGCAAGACAGAAGATTTAACCTCTATGAAGGTGAGTCCATTCTTCCTGCGGATATCAAAGTGATTCGTTCGAACTAGGAGAGGTTCCAATGAAAAAACGCTTGGCACATGGATTAAAATTAATGCTGGTCCTCAGCCTTGTGATGTCTCTGTTGTCTGCGTGCGGTGCCGCTCCTTCCGTACAGGATACATATCCTCTTGAATCGGTAAGTGGTAGCGGTCAATCCACGTCTTATGTGTACCGGGCCGTAGATCGTACGGTTCCTGAAGTGGCAAAGGAACTGTCTGATCAACGAAAGCCGGATCAGATTTCGGCAGAAAGTACAGAGCGAATGTTTCTGGTGTATCAGGATCAATATTATCATCTACAACAAGATCCCAAGAAGCCAGAAGATACGCTCGTCGAAGTGGATTCCAAGGAATATGTACGTCAGAACTATAGCTCTTCCTTCTTACAAGGATATCTGACGGCAACCTTAATTGGAAATTTATTTGATACTTTTGGTGGACGCGGATCTGGAAACTATCGAGGATACACAGACAGGGATACGTACAAACCGAGTGCGGGTTCTTACCGTGCCCCAACGAGTAATGATAAAAAACTGGCTCCGCCTCTTACCGTTGAGCGGAAAGGCTCCATTACTCGGCGCGGTAGTGACAAGGACACAAGTGTTGGTTCTGGCGGCGGATTATTTGACCGTAAAAAGGAACAAAGCAGAGGAAGCATTGATCGCAACAAAAGTAGTGGTGGCTTGGGTGGTTTGTTTGATTCACCGAAAAAATCCTATAAAAAGCCAAAGACCAGGGTCGGTGGCGGCAGAATTATGAGGCGAAGATAACATCTCGCGAGCCTGGTAATTTCGATGTATGGAATGATCGTGATTTAAAGGATAATCATTATATACAGGACAAAATAACAGTAACAGGGTGAGACTGACGAATGTGTCAGTGAGCATCTTGTTACTGTTATTTTTTATGATTTACGAACGTGATGGGACTTACGAACACGAGGGATCGTAGAAGCAGGCTGTTTACGTATCCAGCGCAGGTATGGAATGATCCGTTCATCTGTCCGCAGAGATTGCAGATCGGTCAGTCCCAGCGTAACGAGATCCCGATTCGTAAATAACGAATGAATTTGTTTGTGGCAAGGAATACATAGATTGGCTGTGGGCATGAAGCTACCACCCATTTCCTTTGGTGTTAGATGATGAACCGTTGTCTCAACGGGTTCTCTCCCACATAACTCACATTGATGAATCATCGTGATCACCTCCCGTTATCGAATGCTATTATGTGCAGTGATAGGGTATTTCATGTTGCCTATTTTAGACCTGATCATAGTAATGAGAAGTCACAGTAACCATGTTGTTAATTCGGATGACCTTCTATCATGAACTCTTTTAGAGTGTGTAAGTTAAGATACATCCATTACCATATACATTTTTTCTGTTCTGATTCAGTGAGCAATCGACTTGTCATCGGCGTATATTCGGGCTACACTTTCTTAAATGAGAAAAGACTTCAGGAGGAATGCTACTGTGAAACAAAGTTCACATTCATATGATATGAGCACTGCCAAATTCCATCGTACGGCTGTACAAGTGACCGAAGCGCAGGCCAGAGTTGCTGCTCGGGTATTCGCAGGCCGTATTGAACATGTGTCTCTTAGCGACTCACACGGTCGCACACTTGCAGAGTCGATTGAAGCGCCGCATGCATACCCTTTTTTCCGCAGATCAGGTATGGATGGTTTTGCGATTCAAAGTGCAGACACAGCTGAGGCCACAAGTGAACATCAGGTTTGGTTTCGTGTTATTGATGAAATACCGTGCGGATATACACCAGAACAACATATTACACCTGGGACGGCAGCTAGAATCATGACCGGTGCTCAAGTACCAGATGGTGCGGATGCTGTAGTAATGATGGAGATGACGGAAAGCAAGCAAGAACAAGGTGAGCAATGGATCGCACTGAAACGTCAGATCCAGGCTGGGGCTAATATCACTCCTATTGGGCTCGAAGTGCAGGTGGGACAGATGTTGATCGAAGCTGGTACAGTGATTGGAGCTGGTGAACAGTCTGTACTGGCAACATTTGGTGTGGCTGAAGTTCCGGTTTTTGAACGGCCAAAGGTGGCTATTTTTGCTACAGGAACGGAGTTGCTTGACATCCATGAGCCATTGCAGCCTGGAAGGATTCGTAACAGCAACAGCTATATGCTGCGTTCTCTGGTTATTGAAGCCGGGGGAGAGCCGGTGATGTACGGAGCCATCGCAGACGATGTGAATACAGCAAGGGCCAAGCTGGAGGAAGCAGTCCGGGACAATGATATCGTTGTGACGACAGGCGGCGTGTCGGTTGGTGACTACGATATTATGGGCGAACTCGTGCTGGAAGAACAAATGCAGCTTCTCTTCAACAAAGTTACTATGCGTCCAGGTAGTGTAACTACGGCTGCTGTGTATAGGGAAAAGCTGTTATTTGCATTATCAGGTAATCCGGGAGCTTGTTTTGTTGGATTTAATCTGTTTGTGCGTCCAACACTTCGTGCGATGCAAGCGGATGCCCATCCTTACCTGGAAGAGTGGAATGTAATCCTGGAGGACGGATACGCCAAAGTGAACAATTTCACGCGCTTTGTGCGTGGGCGTACAATGATTCGGGCTGGAAGAGTATATGCTGCTCCAGCAGCTTCCCGTGTGGATGAGTCAAGTGTCATGATCACAATCAAAGACAGTGATTGCCTGATTGTGATTCCGCCTGAGAAAAACGGTATTGCCGCAGGAGAACAGGTCACGATTCTCAAACTTCCTGCCGGGCATACAAGGTAACTGGACATGGATAAAACAAGTGCAGCACGACCTCAAATTATCCAGGTTGTTGGATATAAAAATACAGGCAAAACAACGATGACAGCTACGTTGATCGCTGGGTTTGCCGCCAAAGGTTTGAAAGTGGCTGCCATTAAACATGATGGGCATGATCATTTTGAAATAGACCAGGAAGGTACGGACTCGTACCAATTTGGCAAGGCTGGTGCGTCGGCAGTTGTAGTAATGTCTAAGAACAGAACGGCGATCATGAAGCAGCATAACACTCGGCTTGAGGAGATGCTGAACCAGTTGTCAGACTATGACTGGATTGTCATTGAAGGGTTCAAGGATGCCCCGTATCCTAAATTGGTGATGGTGCGCGAAGCTCTTGATCTGACGCTGGTACGCGAGCTTCAACAGGTCGTCGGCATTGTTTTTTGGTCGCCAAAGCTTTTGGAGGAAGCAGCTGCGGAAGTGTTAGTTGAAAGAGATACAAATGCAAATACAGATTTAGATGCAAATACAAATAAAGAGGTAGATACAGGGCTGGGTTCAGTAAGGACAAAGGGCGAAACAAATCCTCACAATAAAACAGAAGCAGAAGCAGAAGCAAAGACAGAAGCAGAGGCAGAGGCGGTAACAGTAGAAACAGAGACAGAGTCAGGCAGAGAAAAAAAATTACCAAGGTTCCTGTTTCAGGAACAGGAAGTCATTGTAAATGCTGTGCTTCGGCTAAGTGAAACAACTATGTAAAAGTAAGCAGAATGAGGGAGAATCGCGCAAAGGAAGCAAGTTGCGTGAAGGAAAGTGCTGTAGAAGTAATTAGTGTGAAACAAACCTATGGAATAAACGATGGAATAAACCGATGAAATAAAACGTTGGAATAAGTATAGGGAAATTTAAATAGTGGAAGGTAAACGCCATAAAAGTAATTAATCCAATTAATCCGGCATCAAATGTGGGAGTAGGTATGTGTGTTTCCTCTAACGATCACCACAGACGCTATTTCGCCGAATTTTAACGATTTTATTTTTTAACGATCACAGGAGAGCTTATTTCAAGGAATGGATATGAAAATGGGTGTTTGATCTAAATTTTTAGCCAAATAAGGCCTCTGGTGATCGTTAGAATTCCAGATTGCCTTATATGGGCTAAATAAGCTCATCTCAGATCGTTAGAATGATGAAGATATGTAGAACGCTCAGTTTTTAACGTAACTATAATTATGTAAACCATTTTCCTGAATACACATATGCGTCGCGTACACATCCAGATCCATACACAGATACACACAAAAAATACACATAGATACACACACAGATACACACGTAAAAAGTAGCGCTTTTAACTGTCTCAGATATAACAAAGATTCGACTTAATACCCATGATTTGATATGTATATTGTTACAAATGTATATTTGATCCATCACTCTAAAAAATATGAAGTACAAATGAGACAGCAGGCCATCGATCGAATGGATAAACCACTATCAAGCTTCAAGCTGCTTTTTAACAGCTTCCTGTGTTAATCCTATTTCTTCGATTGGCCTGCAATTTCCAATGGATACGGATGCTTATTACGCACCGCGTGTAGCATGTAGTATTCTGCTTCATGACAAAGATGTCAGCAACAAGATCATTGTCTGCGACTCTTGTGATGACACATTAATTGAGTCATAGCTTTAGTTTAGCTTTTAACATCATTCTAGCATTAAGCATTGTCTTCGACACGGCGTTCAATGGCCTCAGACATCGTTTTGTCAGTCAGATGCGCATAAATTTCGGTTGTTTCGGTGGAAGCGTGGCCGAGCTGTTCTTTTGTTTTATAAATATCATTTTGCAAATAATAGTCGGTGGCAAAAGAATGGCGTAATTTATGCACGGTCAGATACGGTTTGCCAAAACATTTAGCGTATTTCATGATCATCGCCTGAATTGCACGTTTGGTCATTCGGCTACCTTCGGATTCCCCGTTACGGAGTGCAATGAAGAGCGCTTTTTCTCGTTTGGGCGTGCGATAACGTGATTGGCGCAGGCTTGTATAGGCTGCTAGTTCGTCTTTGGCCTGTTCTCTGAAATATACGGGCGTTTTGTACGTTTCATCATTATTACCTTTGCGATAAACATATAGCAGTTTATTGCCCAGATCGAGGTCATCCACATTCAGGTTAACGACTTCGGATACTCGCAGACCTGAGTTGAGGATAAGACTAGCAATACATGCATCTCGTTCTTTGTTTAGCTCATGGGAGTATAGAGCCTGCTTGTTCTTTTGCATATCAATAGCGTAGCCTTCAAGAATGTAACCGATGAATTCGAGCAACTCATTTTCTTCTAATATTTTTCCTTTCAGTTTTGCGGCGGTGTCTTTTGGTTTATGTGTGCGTTTGATCTCAATCTTGGCCATGATATTACGTTTGAGTAGTGGATAGAAGTCTTCATCTTCAGCAATTTGACTTAAATAATGAAATAACGAGCGCAGGGAAGAAAGCTTGCGCGAAACTGTAATTCTTGAATTGGTACCTTCACGTCTGGTAGTCAGGAAAAGTCGGTAGGCAGTCACTGAATCCATACGAAGTACTTCCAGTTCGGTTAATGTTATTCCTTGGTTTGATTCTGCTTGAGACAATCCTTCTGCACGTAGCCAGCTGAAAAATGTATCATAATCCCTCAAGTACTCCAGCAGTGTAGAAGGAGATAGATCAGGCAGTTTATAGTCAATGAATTGCTGAACAAACCAGGGCATTGATGGTAGTTTTTCATCCAGCTTACGTCGGTCAATCTCTTTTTGCACGTTGGTCAAGTTCGGCACCTCCATGTGAACGATTATTTTTCTACAAGTATATTAAGTGTACCATAATTTACATGCAATCATCCTGTTGATTATACTGATAGTACGGTAGGCATCGGGCTGCACAGACTACATTTTGTCACATGGTTGCCCTTCATCTTATAAAAGTTTACAGTATGTTATACATGCAGGTCAGAGGAGGCGAACCACATGAATATGCAGATTGAACTGGTTCCCCGCGAACGCAGTCAGGTGATTCGGCATCTCATGCAATTTTATCTATATGATTTCACCAAATATCTGAATATTGATGTCGATCACAATGGTATTTTTCCAGAGTATCCAGGTCTGGAGGCTTTCTGGACGGAGAAAGGACGCAAATTCCCCTTTTTGATCACGAGTGATGGAGCCCCAGCGGGATTTGCACTTGTGGAGAAGTTAGATCCCGGGAGCAAGGATAATGACTACTATTTGACTGAATTTTTTGTTATGCAAAAATACAGACGTAGCGGTGTTGGAACAAATGCGGCATACGAATTGTTTAAACGTTTCCCTGGACGGTGGAAAGTAACACAGGTTCGAAATAACGTGATTGCGCAGGCGTTCTGGCGTAAAATCATTGGCGATTATACCGGAGGACGTTTCCGAGAAAAATTCCATCCGGAATTGGGCAATCCCAGTCAGTATTTTGTTACCTGATATAGCAGTTCTCAAATTAGCGATTTTTATATCGAAAAAGGAGGAGCTAATATGATCTTACCGGCATTTCACCTTGATGGACAGACAGCATTGGTCACAGGTGCGGGCAGAGGTATTGGTAAAGCGCTCGCCATCGGCCTAGCGGAATCGGGGAGTAATGTCGTTCTCGTATCCCGCACCATGACGGAGATCGAAGAGACAGCAGCAACGATTAGTGAACAAACAGGACGTAAAGCCGTGGCTCTATGCGCCGACGTAACTTCTAAAGAGCAATTGGAAGAGACTTTTCAGCAGGCGATTTCCGAGATGGGACGTATTCATATTCTCGTAAACAACGCAGGTATGAACATTCGGACACCAGCACTGGAAGTGACGGAGGAACAATGGGAAACGATCATGCAAACGAATCTTAAATCGGCATTTTTTGCCTCACAATTGGCTGGTCAGCATATGAAGCAGTATGGCGATGGGAAAATTATTAACATCTCATCGGTAGGCGGACATACAGCATTGCGAACAGGTGTCGTTTATGGATCTACGAAAGCGGCTTTAATCCATATGACGAAGGTGCTTGCGCTGGAATGGGGGAAATACGGTATTCGTGTGAACTCGGTCGGGCCATGGTATTTCCGCACGCCATTAACGGAGAAATTACTTGATGATCCGCAGTATTTGCAAGAAATTATTAATCGCACACCGCTTGGGCGTGTTGGGGAATTACAGGAGGTTGTTGGGCCTGTTGTGTTTCTTGCTTCGGAGGCAGCCGGATATATTACTGGTCAGACTATATTGGTGGATGGCGGAATGTCCATTTACGGTTTTTAGAAGTAAGTTCGTTGTACTACCGTATTGATGATAAGAGAGAAAGTTAATAAAAATGTGCCGTCTTGTGCATAAACGGGTAATAACATACGAACATGATCTAAAGCATGAAAATAAGAAAACGGGTAAACAAGTAAACATGCAACTTACGCAAATAAGATTATTCGAAAACTAGGGAAGTCTCTTGAATTGTATTTATCTTGTTTAAGCCTTTAACCTAATTTGGAGGAGGATTACAATGGAACTTCGAAATTACGGAAATACCGGGATGAAAGTCAGTACACTTGGTTTTGGTGGCTCTGAGATTCGGGATGCATCCAAGGCAGACGTGGAATTGTTACTTAACCGTGCTCTGGATGCCGGGTTAAATATGATTGATACAGCGGAATGTTACGGTGACAGTGAGGAAAAAATCGGTGACGTGTTGGGACACCGCCGGCAAGAATATTTTCTGTTTACCAAATGTGGACATGCTGCAGGTGTGAACGGGCCCGACTGGGATGCCAAAGTGCTTGAGCAAACCATTGATCGTAGTCTGAAGCGTTTAAAAACGGATTATGTGGATGTAGTGCATCTGCATAGCTGTTCGGAAGAAGTGCTTCGGCAAGGTGATGTGATCGAAGTGTTACAGCGAGCAAAAGAGGCAGGAAAAACTCGTTTTATCGGGTATAGCGGAGATACAACAGATGCACTATACGCCATTCAGACAGGTGTATTCGACAGTCTGGAGACATCATTGAATATTGCCGATCAGGAAGCGATTGAACTGACTTTACCTGAAGCGCGTAAGAGAAATATGGGCATCATCGCAAAAAGACCGATTGCTAATGTGGCATGGATGTATGATAAAGTGACCGAAGAGGATTATGCGTATCATTATTGGAAACGGTTAAATGAGCTGAAATATGACTTTTTGACTGAGGAAGCACAACGAGTGGTGGAAATCGCATTGCGATTTACGCTGAGCACCGAAGGTGTGCATACCGCCATTGTAGGAACCGTCAAACCTGATCGTTGGCAGCAAAATGCCGAACTGGTAGCGAAGGGACAGCTAGAGCAGGAATTATATGATGCCATTCGTGTACGTTGGAAGGAAGTAGCGCGAGCTGACTGGACAGGGCGTATCTAATCTGAGTTAATATAAAAAATCTCCATCAATATTTGGTTGGGAATGGTTCACGATTGCTGAAAAACTGCCTTGGTTGGCAGTTTTTTTTGTGTTCAAAGGAGGTTAGAGAGGGGCAGAGAGGAAAGGGACTATTAATAGCTCGAAATATTATTTTTTCAATATATGAAAAATTCATAATAGATAAACATCAAAAGAAAAAACCGCGTATTAACTCCGTACTAACCCAGTACCAAATGTGTACCAGAAGTGCCGGATGGTTTCATTTGTTTAAACTTCTTTTATTGAGAAAAGTAAAAAGCATACAAAAAGACCCCTAAGAAGAGGCTTTTTGTATGAATTATATCGTATCCGCTAAATGAATAGAATTTAATTGTTGCTTATTGACGCATATCATTATTCAATGATTGCACAAGTTTTACCGGTGCTGTTCTGGAAGCAGAACTGAGCTTGCCATACGTAAGCTTGCGCCAGATCGATTCCATTGGCCCGATCTTGAAGCGTTTTAGCCACAATGAAGCGAATATGATGAGTACAACATACACAGCGATACTAAGCATAAATGTACCAATAGGTTTAATTGAACTAGCCAATCCAAATCCGTATGGAAGCAGAATCATGGTTCCAATGATCGAATGAAGGAGGTAACAGGTCAGCGACATACGTCCAACTTTGGTAAATACCATCAACGCTTTTCGAAGCGCAGGAACATACAAAAACAGCATCGCGAGACTGCTCATATAAAACATGCTACCGGTTAAGTTCCCCTGTTGAGCCAAAGTCATAAAAAGCTCTATCAAAAATGTGTTTTCACTTGAAATAAGTGTATTCAGCATGGTGCTTAATTGCGTGAGTATAAATGCACCCAAGCTAATGAACCAAATTCGCTTCCAAATCGAATGCTTTGATTCCATGTTTGTGAAGAAATCCATCTTTACAAAATACATACCGATCAGGAACATCAGGAACATGGAATAAACTGTAGAAAATGAACTTGCCGCCATCACCCCCATGTCTGCCCATCTTGCTATCAAGGAGTCCCAATAGGTTAGGCTGGTATGACTGTTTAATGTGAAATCGAAATAAGTTGGCATCTCCGGTGATGCAGTTCTCATCGCATTATAGATCATCATAAATACGGAAGCTAGAAATTGCATCGATATAAGAGCGATAATCCAGCGCAATATTGTTTTAGGAGTCCGAGCATAGAACGCGAGTAGTAGAAATCCGGCTACAGCGTAAAAAGTCAATATGTCGCCAACCCATATAAAGGTGATGTGCAATAATCCAATACAGAATAGAATGATTAACCTGCGGGCAAAAAGCTTTCGAGGATGTTCCACTCGTTGTACAGCCCGGTCCATAAAAATCATAAATCCTACACCAAATAGAAAAGAAAATAACGTGATGAATTTTCCTTCGGCGAATGTGGAAACTAGGTTGTGGACTAGATCGCTTGAATTCATATCAAATCCCTTCACCGAGTCTACGATCAAAAAGTAATTCACAATAATAATGCCGAGCATAGCAAATCCGCGAACGATATCCAGAAAATGGACACGTTCCTTCAGACTAAGCGGTTGTGCAAGGTTCTCTTTTTTTTCATTCATAACATATCTCCTTTTTATCGTTATGTTTAATATCAAGTGAATTATGTTGTATGTAGACGTTGCTCTCACCTTGTATAACAATAAAGAATGATTCTTAACAGTTTCTGAAAGGTGCTTTATTTTCCGAAACTTGTGACAATTTTGTGACGTATACTTACTTTCATAAATGGTTAAGATTTGTGATTTAATTTATAACGTAAGTGTTTCTTATGGACGATATATAGTGAGGACACATAAATTACATCAGGAATCATGAGGTGAGAAGGGCATGACCCATCGGATATTAGTCGTAGAGGATGATCATGATATTGGTGATCTATTAGAAGAGTCCCTTACACGGGCGGGCTATGAGGTGTCAAAAGCCAGAGATGGGCAGCGGGCGTTGCAGCTCGTTGATGACGAGCTGGATTTGGTAATTTTGGATATCATGATGCCAGGTCTATCGGGGATCGAAACATGTGAGCAGATTAGAACCTATTCCAACGTTCCTATTCTGTTTCTGACGGCTAAATCGAGTACTTTGGACAAAACGGAGGGTCTTTTGGCCGGCGGGGATGATTACATGACAAAGCCATTTTCAGAAGAAGAGCTTCATGCCCGGGTCATCGCTCAACTACGCAGATACAAGATTTATAAAGAGAAAAAAGAGAGTGGAGATACGTTCCTTGTTGGAGGTAAGTTAAAAGTCAATGAACATTTCAATGAGGTCTGGAAAGATGCACAACAGCTTAAGCTGTCTGATCTGGAGTATCGCATTTTGAGACTTTTGATGAGTAAACGCAGCAAAATATTTTCTGCGCAAAATATTTACGAGAGTGTATGGGAACAGCCGTATTTTTATTGTTCAAACAACACAGTGATGGTGCATATTCGCAAACTGCGAGCAAAGATCGAGGATGATCCGGCTCATCCGGTTTATATCCTTACCGAATGGGGGAGAGGATACCGTTTTGGCACACCGTAAATTTACGCTCACCAAAAAATTAGCTTTGATCATTTTGCTCGCGGCTACGGTAAGCGGTCTGATTTTTTTGACGCTACAGAAGGTTAGCAATGGGTTGATCGATAGATACCTTAACTCCGAGGCCTATTATGAGAGTGAATCCTCCAAATCCATTGCGAAGTTTAGCAAGTATGTTGAGGCGAATAATTTATCTTCAACCGATCGAAAAGCATTTGGGCAATGGGTGAAAAAAGAAAACTACATTATGCTTACCATCTACAAAGATCAGTTGTTGCAATATGATTCCAATTATTCGGCGGAAGATGAGTCTGGGTACGGGGTAGAGCGGGAAACGCAATATGTTCAAAAACACTCATTTCCAGTTATGTTTAGTGACGGTGAGGGGAGAGTGACGGTGGACGGGTTTTTCTCATCCCGATATTACGATGTCGCTTTTACGCTGGAACTGCTCAGCGCTACGATGATTTTTCTGTTGATTGTACTGCTGGGCATTCGTCAAAGTCTCTCATATCTAAGAACGATTCATGAGGAGATCCATATTCTTGAGGGTGGGGAACTGGAGTATGAGATGACGATCCGGGGTCATGACGAATTAGCGATGATCGCTGAAAGCATTGAGGAGCTGCGTAAAGCCTTTCTGGATAAACTGAATGCGATTGAAACATTACAAGCAGAGAGTCGCAGTCTTGTCACGGAAATGTCTCATGATATGCGGACCCCACTGACCTCATTGATCATGTATTTGGAGTTTGCCAAGAAAGAAGACGGTGAGTTCGTTTCAGACAAGGACCGTTACATCATGAATGCATACGGGAAAGCCATCCAACTCAAGAAGCTGTCCGATGATTTGTTTGATTATTTCCTTTTGGATAAGGAACAGGAGGCAGACCTTGAAAGCATTGCAGTGCAGGAGGCTATTTATGATCTCATATCCGATCAGATTGCCATTCTGCGGCAGGAGCAATTTAAAGTCCGCATTATAGGTGAACTGCCGCAAGTTTATATCACGGTAAATTTGGAGGAACTCGGGCGGGTCTTTGATAATATTCTTTCCAATCTGTTGAAGTATGCAGAACCCAAGGATGAAATCTGTATTACATTCAACTCGAATGCGGAGATATTTGAAATTCAACTGACCAACACCATTAAGATTGCAGGGGGTTCTCCCGAAAGTACAGGTCTGGGGGAGAAGATCATAAGCCGGATGATGAACCGCATGCAAGGGGGTTTTTTGAGCAAACAAGAAGGAGCAAAATACAATGTTGTGTTGAAGTTCAGAAAATCCAAGGTCTAAAACTAGCAATTGAAGTGCATTACAATTTTCAGATAAAAAACACAAGGGGTTTAATTACATCTGTGGAGGAATCAGAATGAACCCGATAGAGAAACCTATGAAAGGTACCTTATTTGCAACCCAACCCACTTTTACGTCACTTATGGCCACTTATCAATCGATGGTATGGCGATTAGCTTCGCGCTATTTCCGAGACCCACAGGATCGAGATGATGTCGTGCAGGAGACATTCCTGCGGGTATATACGCATATTGAACAAATGAACACTCAAAAGAATGTCGTAAACTGGATTTATACCATTGGGAGAAACGTATGTCTGGATGTTCTGCGCAAGAAAAAGAGACAGAATCTTGCCACAACTTCGTTGTATGTAGAGGATACCAAGACGTCCCCAGATGTGACAACTGATCTAGTGTCCCGCGAACCTGGCCCTGAAGAAAGGCTGATTCAGAATGAGACTTCTTCCGAGCACAAACGTCGGATCAATGATGCATTTTATCAGATTCCAGGAAAATGGAGGCACTACGTCTATCAGCGGTACTACTTGGAAATGACCGTCAAAGACATCAGTATATTGAATGATATACCTGAAAATACGGCCAAAACGTATCTATTTCGGGGAAGAAAACATATGAAGCAACAATTAATTGACATCACGTATTGAACTAGGAGACATGACAAATGAAAGATTTCATTACTAAATTCCAAAAAACGCCATACATTCTACAAGCACTTTTGAACATATGCCTGTTCTTTCTGGCCTTGGCTTTAAGCGCACTTCTAATTAGTGAGACATGGTATATCGTACAAATTGTGTACCAGTCTTTTGTAACTCGTCAGGATAGCTACTATGAAATGTTATCCGAATTGCTCGTTTTCTTCTTGTACTTTGAATTTATCGCTTTAATTGTGAAGTATTTCAAGTCTAATTTTCATTTTCCTCTTCGTTACTTTATCTATATTGGAATCACGGCGGTGATTCGCTTAATTATCATAGATCATGATAACGCAATGTCGACGTTCTGGTGGTCGTTGGCTATTTTGGTCATGGTAGGTGCTCTTTTTATATCAAATCGACGGAATCCAGGAGCTCAGAAACATGAAAAAAATGAAAGTGATCATTGATGGGAAAACGATAGGAAGCGTAGAAGATCTGCAGCGCTTACTCCAGACCGAATTTTCGTTGCAGCCAGCTCATTTCGATAGTATGGACACACTATGGGAAGCTTTAGTATGGCATGTGCCAGTGCCAGTTACGCTGGAATGGATTCATTATAATGACAGCAGAGCTGCGATTGGACCTTATGCAGATCAACTAATGAACTTACTGTATGAGGTCGATGAACAGCTGGAGGAATTGTTTAGATTTGTACTAAAATTATAAAAATTCATTATATGAAAAATTCACAATAGAAAAACATTTGTGCACCATTGTGACATCGCTATTGGATAAACCATCGTACTCTAATCAACTCCGAGTAACGTATTAACGAACTTCTACATTCTAAAGTAAACGTCAATAAAAAAGCTGCTCCTTTCTCCATGAAAGGGCAGCTTTTTTTCAATCTTGCTGTAAGCAAGTTGTGTAGCCATTCAGATGATAGGCGACGAATGAATGTACAGGAGCTTTATTCTTAAAAAACAACTTGCCATAGTGCGATGACAAACTTGTACAAAAAGTAAAACGCAAAGCCAATCAGAAGAACTCCGGCCAGGCTGGAGACGAGTTGCACCATCTTGGGACTCATCATTTTGCGTGTGATGGATACGATGGTAAGTAGGCCAAGATCATGTAGTAAAATGCCGCATAATATTCCGATTGCTGCAATGATAAAACTGAGCTTACCTGCGGATTGATAGGAGTCGGATAACACAACACCAAAGACAGAAACCCAAAACATCAGATTCCCTGGGGAGATCGCAACCAGCAAACCGTTACGATAAGTCCGCCAAAAGGAGGGGGCTTGTGCTCCTTTTCCGTCCGTGGTGGACAGGTTCACATCTGAGTTGCGTATGGAGTCATATCCCAAATAAGCCAAAAATCCTGCGCCAGCCAGCCATAACGGAATCTGAACGAAAGGAATGGACAACAGTGCAGCAAATCCAAAATACATCGCAATAATCAAAGCCATATCCAGTGTCATACCGCCCAGACCGACCGCCCAACCATGAAGGAATCCGTTTCGTAGTCCCTGCTTGGTCATCTCTACCGTGATGGCTCCTACAGGCATCGCAATAGCAAGACCAATCAGGATAAACTTCACATAAATCTCCATAATCATATCCTTTCTGACAGGTTAGAATAAAAGATACTCACAGCTTGTCCATTTCTA
Source organism: Paenibacillus sp. 2TAF8 (assembly GCF_052114825.1). Classification (NCBI taxonomy): domain Bacteria; kingdom Bacillati; phylum Bacillota; class Bacilli; order Caryophanales; family Paenibacillaceae; genus Paenibacillus; species Paenibacillus sp. 2TAF8. The sequence goes on along the minus strand of NZ_JBFRFN010000008.1, from coordinate 164,506 downwards.
TTTAAAAAGCTCCTTTGGACACGTCTATGTACCACCTTATATCAAGTGAAAAATAAAAAAAGTCCGCTCTCCTCACATACTTTAGGCTGGTATAAAGCTTATTCGGAGGAGAGCTTGTTTAGAATGCGAAATTCTATTCTCTCGCTTTTTCTTGCTGCAATGAGCGTAGAAAAGGACACTTGGATGGGGCCGTATCATCATCTCGCAGAAAATACTGTTTGTATTCCAGATTACCTTCTGCCCCGTACTGCTTTAATTCAGGATGTGCGGGAACGGTGTCGTAGGCAGCAAGCCTGGCACGAATCCTTGGGCCAATCGCTTCAGCCCGCTGGGGCTGTTCATTCCACAGATTAAGTACCCAGCGAGGTGTCATAGCAAGCATAAAATAGGGAAAATGACGACTTTGTCTTGAGTTATGGGCCGGTGTACCACAATAAACGAAATACCGTTCATCGTTATAACAGTACTCCCACAGGGGATTCTCCGGGTCCTCGGGAATATCTGCTGGCCAAGATTCGGTATCGAGACTTCGCATCTCACTTAACAGGTTCCAGAATGATTGTTCGTAAGTGAGCACATCTTTGGGTTCTTTTTCTTGTTCAAAAAAAATGACTAGTGATGAATAATCTCCGAAGGAACGTGAAGAAGCTCCATATTCCGATACAATTTTTGATAATTGCTCCGCAAGAGAAAGACGTTTGGACTGAAAGACAAATCCATATCGAAGATGACCCAGTGCGTATGCCTGGGTTGCAGGAATGCAGGGGAACCTGGCCTCCCGGTCACTCATCTTGGCGGAGAACAAACGATAAGCATCCCTTTGCCACAAGTCCAGCGGGAGCTCACCATTTTCCATATCAGTAGAAGAAAACAATAGCGACATCAGTAAGCCTCCTTTTACTTATAGGATATCGCCCGCAAGTAAAATGGTGACTGTCCATTTATGAAAGTAAACATTAAAGTAAACATTGATGGAGAAGGGCAAAAAAAGAGGGGACAAGCTCTTGCTCTGGCGTGTTTTTGTCGTTCCCTAAAGATTACTAATAATAAAAGTACATATATTTTAAAAATCATAGGAAACTAGAAATGCAAGCAACGATAGAGTTGATGAATGCCATGCCTTTCTATCGTGCAGAGCTGATTAATCTGATTGCACCGTACAAGCGCGATTCGGCGGCATTTTTTGGATCTATATGAGTTTAAACAGCAAAAGGAACCCGTTAAACGAGCTCCTTGTTTCTCTTAGCATGATAGACCAAATCTTCTGAATCTATTGGCGGTGCTGGTTCGAGAAGTTTCCGAAAGATTGACCTTGGCCCTGGATTGTCGTGTTTGGTGTGTTGTAAGGTTGATCGATGTAGGATACATGCTGTGAAGAGGTGTTCGCAAGCTGTTGAGCAAGGTTAGAAATCTGTTGCAATTGTTGAATTGCTGTCTGATGTCCTTGCAGGGCCGTTTGGATAATATGTGCAGCCTGCTGCTCGCGCGCAGCCAATTGCTCCAGTTGTTGTGCATTACTTTGCTCTTGTCGTAGCAATTGTTGATATTGCATGGATGCTTGTTGGGTTTGTTGCGTCAGCTGTTGAGCGAGTTGCGTAATCTGTTGAGATTGTGAAAATTGGTTCATGATATTACCTCCTAAGTGTTTGAATTTACCTGTGTATTATGTTGAGAGGCATGAAGAAATATTCAGTGAGATGTTTTGCTCTAATTGGGGAAGGCTACCTGCTGCGACGACTATCAAGAGTGGAAAGGATTGACGAAATGAGTCAGGCTTCAAGCAAATCATCAGGTGAAAAGAAATTGAAATGGTGGCAACTCAGTCTGCTGGGTGTCGCGGGAACCATTGGAACGGGCTATTTTCTAGGATCAAGTCTAGCTATTACCATTGGCGGTCCTGCCGTAGTTATTGTTTATGCGCTTGCTGCGCTAGGTACATACATTGTTTTTGATGCACTCGCACGCATGACTTCAGATCATCCGGAGCAAGGATCATTTCGTTCATATGCGAAGAAGGCGTTTGGCGCATGGGCAGGTTTTGCGAGTGGATGGGTCTATTGGTTTTCGGAGCTTCTCATTATGGGGAGCCAATTGACTGCACTTTCTATCTTTTCGCGCTTCTGGTTTCCGGGCGTGCCACTCTGGATCTTTGCCGCAGGGTATGGAATCGTCGGTTTATGTATTGTGTTCTTTGGAAACAAGGGATTCGACCGGGTTGAAAATGTACTCGCAGTCATTAAAATTGCGGCTATAATCATGTTTCTGGTTCTGGCGGTCGCTTTGCTTGCCGGTTGGATTGGGGGCACCAAATATGCACATAAGGTACCGATGGACATGGCTTCTATTTTTCCAAAAGGTGGTCTCGGTTTGTGGTCTGCATTCCTGTTTGCGTTCTATGCGTATGGCGGTATTGAAGTACTCGGTATTATGTCGTATCGACTAGAAAAACCGGATGATGCGCCCAAGGCGGGTAAAGTCATGCTTATTTCGCTGTCCGCGGTGTATGTTGTATCCATTGGTCTTGCATTAACGATGGTGCCGCTGTCTGCTTTTAATCCGAAAGAAAGTCCGTTTGTGCTTGCACTGAGCAGTGATCACCTCGCTTTTGTACCGCATTTGTTCAACGGTGTTCTCATTGTGGCCGGGTTTTCTACCATGACCGCATCGCTTTATGCAGTAACGTCCATGATGATTACGCTGGCGAAGGAGGGGGATGCACCCAAGTTATTCTCACAGAAATGGAAGAAGAAATACCCTCTATTTGCCTTATGTCTAATTGGATGCGGTTTGATTGGTACGATTATCATGTCGTTACTGCTTCCTGGAAAAGTCTATGAATATGTAACGACAGCAGCAGGTTTAATGCTGATGTATAACTGGCTGTTCATCTTGCTCTCCTCAGGTCGGTTGCTGAAATCTCGCACAATAGATGTCATAAAACGCTGGACTGGATTGGTTCTGATTAGCATGGCTATAACAGGAACTCTTTTTCATGGCCTAAGCCGGCCTGGTTTCTTTATCAGTTTACTGCTGGTTTCTCTGATTGCTCTAAGTGATATCATCGTTCAACGTAAGCGCAAAAAAACACCATTTGCTCCAGATAAGGAGCAACGCGAACAGACGGAGCGAGCAGGCGAGAGCAGCCCCTCGGAGAGAGCAGGCTTTCATATTACGGGTATTCGAAAGCAGAGGAGCAAAATCAAATAAACTTCATCTCGGCGAGGAGTTGCGTATGTTCTGATTTAATTCACCAATGTTTTTCTTGTCAAACACGATCCCTGTAAAACATCGGGAGCGTGTTTAATTCTATCTAATTGAATAAATTTCAAGTATTATGATGATTACGAGATTCGTAGTTTAATGTATCAGAGCTCAATATATAGGTTATCGGCATCCCAGAAAAGCGATGGAGGAGAACGATGATGAACAAAGATTACGTTTTGTTTTCCCGTGAAGGAAAATGGGGCGACCAAGGGGACGGTACTTATGTCAACCCAGTCTTGCCCGGAGATTACTGCGATCCAGATGTGATAAACGTTGGGGAAGACTATTATGCGATCTCATCTACGTTACATTGTTCACCAGGTCTGGCTGTTCTGCACTCTAAAGATCTGGTGAATTGGAATGTGATTAGTCATGTCGTAGAGGATTTAACCGTGATCGGACCAGAATATCGGTATGATCGAATGAACCGTTATGCAAAAGGAGTCTGGGCAGGCGCTATCCGTTTTCATGACAACAAATTTTGGGTGTATTTTTTTACGCCGGATGAGGGATTGTTCGTGAGCACAGCAGCAGATCCTGCTGGCCCATGGGAGCCTCTTTATCATAGTTGGGAAATTGCTGGCTGGGATGATTGTTGTCCTTTTTGGGACGATGACGGTCAAGGATATCTGGTGGCTACCAATTTTGCTGACAATTACAATATTTATCTGTTCAAACTTAGCGACGATGGAAAACAAATTTTGCATGATAGTGGTGTCGTGATCCATCAATATAAAGGTAGCGAAGCGAGTAAAATTTACAAAATAAACGGACTTTATTACATTTTCCACAGTGAGGTTCGACCAAGAAATGGTGAGGAGGTAAGGGTTGTTATGATGCTCCGTTCGGAGCATTTATACGGTCCTTACGAAGAAAAAGAGTTAATTCATACGCATGGTGTGGAAGTGGACCGCGAACCGAATCAAGGCGGACTTGTGCAAACACCGTCTGGGGAGTGGTATTTCATTAGTCATCAAGGAGCCGGTGGCTACTTTGAGGGCAGAACTCTTCACCTGCTTCCCGTTACGTGGGTTGAAGGTTGGCCAATTATTGGTGAGGATACAGACGGCGATGGTGTTGGAGAGATGGTATGGGGAGGAACAAAACCAATTCACGGCTATCCCAAAACTATTTTAACCGTAAATGATGATTTCAATCGCCCGGTACTACAGTCTCATTGGGGATGGAATCACCAGCCCAAGAATGGATCGTGGTCTTTAACAGAGAGACCTGGATATTTACGTTTATATGCTTGTCTTCCTTCTGAAAGGGACGATTTCTTTAAGATACCGAATACTCTTTCCCAACGAGCATATCGTGTTCCTCATAACGTAGTGACTGCCAAGTTTGATATGCGGGGTATGGTTGACGATCAGGAATCGGGTCTATGCCATTTTGGGCAAACTTATTGTACGATCGGTGTTCATCAGCAGCAAGGAACGCGGGTATTGAAGTATAATCAGTCAGGTACAATGGAATGGGGTCCATCTATTGATGCTGATGCGACTAACCTGTGGTTAAGATCGATTTGGAACTTGCGTGGTGAAAACAGGTATGAATATAGCCTCGATGGCGAGAAATTTATTCCCTTTGGTGATGTCTATCAACTGGGATGGGGACATTATCGTGGAGATCGCGTTGGTGTATATAACTTGAACCATGAAAGAGAACAAGGATACGTAGATGTGGAATACTTCAATTACGAGTCGGGAGATGAACCAGTCTAATCTCTATACGTTTTTTCTCGCCATCCGGCCTTTTCATTTATAGTTCAACATGCACATTACATCATTTTTATTATGTAAACCAATTTACTGAAAAAAGCCAAGCAGTTATGTCCTGCTGGCTTCTTTCCTTAACTATGCAATTGTTAAGCTATAGTCGAGGTTGGAAACATCGGATTATTCTGCATGCCAACCCACAGCTCTGTATTTTCAAGTTGTCCCGCCAGATGTAATAACCAATCTTCACGGCCTTTCGTTGCCATAACTTGTACGCCCATTGGCAACCCTTCCGTTGTCAAATGTAGAGGAAGACTAATGGCAGGTTGGCCTGTCAGATTCGCAAGTTGCGTGAAAGGGGTATAGGTGAGGCTTGGTTTGAACATCTCATAAATGAGCTCTTGTTGCGCTGTTTTGCCCAGATCACTGACAGACATCAGATGTTGAATCTGCTCCGCATGTGGTGTCAGTTCTCCAACCCGTGGTGCTGGAAAAGCATTGACAGGTGTGATGTAAAAATCATACCGTTCAAACAAGGTAGACATCTGCGCAGCCGCCACGTCCCATTCGGCCAAACTGTGAACAAATTCAGCAGCAGATACTTTTTTGCCCGCTTCAGCCAGTACCCAGGACTCAATCTCCATATCATCTGCGGTAAGTGAGCGACCCAAGCCATATTCCATGGAAGAAATCATGGCAGCCATCTCGCCGCTGTTCATCATATAATAGTTCTCCATCAGGCGTACGCCATTGACTGGACTTAACTTTTCCTCGACATGATGCCCTTGGGTTTCAAGGAAACGGACTAGTTTCATCACCGCCTCTTTGGCATCTTCACTGACAGGTGTGCCGACAGGTGAATCCGTCGTATAGGCGATACGCCACTTGCGTTGGTGAGGATAATTCATATCAGCAAGGTAACTTCCCGGGAATAAAGGTGCATGGAATGCGGCCTCCGGTTGGATAATCTGGAGCGTATCCAGCAGTGCAGCACTGTCTCTGACGGAGCGGGATAAGGCAAAATCAATTGAGGCTCCCTGCCACTGGCGTCCAACGCCCGGACCAACCGGAGTGCGTCCGCGTGTTGGTTTCAGTCCGAATAAACCGCTGAAGGAAGCGGGAATTCGAATGGAACCACCACCATCGCTTGCTCCGGCAAGCGGCACGATACCTGATGCCACAGCGGCAGCGGCACCGCCGCTTGAACCGCCGGGAGAATGATTCACATTCCATGGATTACGTGTAGGGCCATGCAGCCGGGGCTCGGTTATATTTTTTAATCCGAATTCTGGTGTATTCGTATGTCCGATCACAATAAAGCCTGCTTCAAGCAAACGAGTTACGAAATTGGAATTGCGAAGAGCACGATGTTCGCTGAACAGACGTGAGCCGGAGGTAAGAAGTTCACCTTCCAAAGATTGAGAAATATCTTTGAGTAGCAACGGCACACCTGCAAATGGCTGTTCTCCAGGACGAACCTTATTGGCTTCCTGCCGAGCCCGAGTTTCATATGTACGAATAACGGCATTAAGTTGTGGGTTCACTTCTTCCAGACGTGCATAGGCAGCTTCGAGCAATTCAACCGGGGAGACTTCCCTGGAGCGAATCAGTTCGGCGAGCCCTATGGCGTCATAGGAGGTATATGAGAATGAAGACATTAATAATCGTTCCTCTCTGAAAATAATTCCTTTAAGATTACATGTTCCAAGTTTCATAAACCATCGTACCACCTAGGTAGACAAAAGACAAAACGAGAAGCCATTATAATAGAAGAAAAAACGGCAGAATAAAAGCACTGCTCACCTCGAAAGTAGAAACAGTGCTTATATTGTTTGAACCAGATGAAAATGTATTACTCTGTGCGAAGTTTGGGTGCGGCCTCGGCGATTGGTGTAGAGCGTTCCTGCTGTTTGGAGATCAGGAATAGTGCGATCCAGATCAGGATAAAGCCAAGCAATTGCTCCCAGGTTATCAGCGTACGGAAGGCAATCCAGTTCACGAGCACACCTGCCATCGGGAAGCTTAGTTCCGCCAGGGTTGCAACAGAAGCTTTGGTTGAAGACAATCCTTTATAGTAGAGAAGCAGACTGAGCAAGCCAGGCAATAGTGCCTGCCCCAAAATATTCAGAATAACAGCTGCTTGTGCACCTGTACCTGCGGGAAGTGTCCAAGGAGCGCCTTCATTCCAGGTCATGAAGATCAGGAGCGGAAGTGCAACGACAAAGCGAAGGGAGGTCACCGTTTCATATCGCGCCTGCCCGAGCATTAGCCGGCCCATAACGGTAGAACCACCCCATAAAGCTGCGGCACCAAGAGACAGCAGGCTGCCTGCATGAATCCAGTTATTCCAGTTGCCGAGCGGTAGCGAGAAGCCAAAAGTAAGCAGATATGTTCCTGCCAGCGCAATGATGAACAGTCCGCCGAAGTGACGCGGGAGTGTTTCTTTTAATATTAATTTCGCAAGTACAATCGCGAAGAGTGGCTGCATTTTTTGCAATAACAATACCGTGTTGGGATCGTTATGGGTTAGTGCCAAAGTGAATAATACTGTTGCCAGGGCTGAGCCTCCCCAGGAGATAAAGATGACAGCGATCCAGTGACGTGCACGCAATTTTTTTAGATCATCTCGGAATTTCCATAATACCGGTATCGCAACAAGACTGACGATGATGTGTTCGATTAGAACAATCTGTGTAGAAGTCATCGTTTTTAGCAAAAGGATGCGGAATAAGGGGTCTACGCCCCAGAGGGCTGCGCCTAGCACAACTAGCCAAAATCCGGTGTTGCCTCGTTCCTTGCGATACAATGTTGATTCAGTTGATGTGTTTTCCATATTCAGGACTCCTTCGTCAGAACACGGAATCTTCAGTTGGCAAAATCGACAAAATCCCCCGTCCTTGGCGTACGCCAAATAAACGGGGGACCATTCAAAGACAAGGCGTCAGGGAAAAAGACTTCCCTATATGGCCTGCCATTGTGTTGATCTTCTCTCATCCGGACTGTACCGTCGGCCTTGGAATTTCACCAAGTCAGTCGCTGCGAAGTGGTAACCTAAACAGCGAGTCGCGGGCTGGTTCTATAAGAACATCACCGCCGGTTGGGAATTGCACCCTACCCCGAAGATCCTATTCAATTAATTAGTGTATTGAACAAGTTGTAACCTTATGAAGTTCATCTTATTCCTGTAAACGCTATCAGTTCAAGTGTTTTTTTAGAAAACAATACTCCAGCATCCCTGTTGTCTACGTAACAGCACAATTTGACCTGCATGATAAGCATCGTGGAGAACCCAGCGGGCAAGCGTCTGAGCCCAATTTTGTTCGGAATCCATATAAGCTTCTTCGAGTTTCGCTTCCGGTAATGTAGCAAGGGTATCGCGCAACTGCTCAGCCAGTTTCGTCGTTTGTTCCATAAGCTTGCTCCAGCCTGCTTCGTTCAAGGGATCCCCGGACATACCAAAAGTAGCTACGTTAGAATCGGCAGCGGGTGCAGAGGGAGTTTTTCTCTGGAGTCGATCCAAGATCCGTTGGTTGTAATAAAACATATGATTGACCAGTTGCCATATGCTAAGTCCACCTGAAGGCGGAATCCAGGCAGCCTGTTCAGTGGTCAGCCCCTCCAGAGCCTTGGACAATGGGACGATCCAGTTACATTGATCCCAAGTATCATCATTCTGAATAACCAATACATCCAATGCTGTGGTTACCGTTTTCATTTTTAAAATTCATTCCTCTCCTGACAGACTCATCTCGTTCTTGCATCTTCATGTTGGTAACTAGCTAATGTGGGTTGAAATGGTTACAATTAATATAACACAATTTTAATTAATGTAACCATCTTATTATAATTTAGATAGTTACATTAATCGGAGGCTCTCATGGATAGATTATGGACTGATTTTGTGAACAGCGATTATCATGATTGGCGTGGTGGGGATCGATCAGAAGACAGACTGGGAAACGCAAGCTGGCAGCAAGACTTTTTAAATCGGTGGCAATTAGAAGCGCCAATACCGGCATCGATTGAAGAGGAATCCGCATTGAGAAGTTTTAGAGATGATTTACAGTCTCTGGCTATCCGTTTGTCTAACGGGAAGTCCTTCACTGAGAAGGATCAAGCCTGGTTGAATGACTTTATGCAGGCTGGTGAAGTCATCAGACGATTCATCTCAAAGGAACAAGGATGGGAAGTTACACTGGTTCCCGTTCAAGCACATTGGGTTCAGGTGATGGCAGAGGTCGCGGCTGATTTTGCTATTACGCTCGTGGAGGGTGAGGGGAAGAGAATGCGCTCCTGTGACAATCCGGACTGCCGCTGGATCTTCTATGATGATACCCGGAGCAGGACCCAGAAATATTGTGATGATAAGATGTGCGGTAATCTAATGAAGGTGAGACGTTTTCGAGCGAAACGAAAAATGCACTCTAATGAGGAAAAAAATGAAGTTTAACAATCAAGTTTACCAATTAAGTTCACCAGTTAAGTTCAAACCTTTACAATCCGTGAAATCTCCATATAGGTCGAAGGTAGCTCTTCCAGAATTTGATAAATATAAACATTTGATATATAATATATATATACTAGCGAAAATATAGTCATAAATCATTTGTAAGAACAAGCAATGCAGATCAGATCATTTTACAAACCATTATGATGGGAGAGGTGTCTCATGGGGACAAGTTATCTTTTGAAAAACGGTTGTGTATTATCGATGGATGCTCGTATTGGTCAGTATAACCGGGCAGATGTACTTATTCAGGATTCTTTAATCGCGGACATTCAACCGAATATCGAGGTGTCAGATGCTACAGATATTGAGCTCATCGACGCTTCAGATATGATTATTATGCCTGGGCTGGTGGATACACACCGGCATATGTGGGAATCGCTCGTCAAAACAGCCGGTACCAACTGGTCGCTGCCCGTGTATCTGCAAAATTTGTACTATGGAGCTATGGGAAGCAAGCTTCGTCCTCAGGACAGCTATATCGCCAATCTGCTGGGATCTCTGGAAGCGCTTAATGCAGGTGTCACCACGGTGCTGGACTGGAGCATGCCATACTCGGCTGAGCATACGGATGAGCTGATTCGAGGACTTCAGGATGCAGGAATTCGTGCTGTTTTTGCCCATGGTGTGCCAGGGGAAACGGCGTATTGGAATCGAGATAGCAAGCTGTTGTATCCCGAAAATGTTAGAGGTGTTAAAGAGCGATATTTCTCTTCGAATGATCAACTACTCACCTATGGACTTGCGATTCGTGGACCAGAGTTTAGCCATTGGGATACAACGGTGCAGGACATTCGGCTTGCAGAAGAACTGGATGCGATTTGTTCGATGCATGTCGGTTTCGGAAGCTGGGGATCTGTAGATCGTTCGATCAACCGAATGTATGAGGCAGGACTACTCAGCCCGCGCATTAATGTTGTTCATGGTAATACGATGGGCATGGATGAATTCAAAATGCTCGCAGACAGCGGAGCCTCTTTGTCGGTCACACCTGAAGTCGAGATGATGATGGGACATGGTTACCCGGCTACAGGATACTTTCTGGAGCATGGAGGTACGCCAACGCTTGGCGTAGATGTTGTGACTTCGACGGGCGGAGATATGTTTTCACAGATGAAATTTGCGTTGCAAGCTGAGCGTTCAAGAACGAATGAGCACCTTTTGCAACAGGGTGAGATGCCGGGTGAACTCAGTTTGCAGGCAAGTCAGGTTCTGCGATTCGCAACCTCCGCGGGTGCAAGGGCTTTAGGACTGGAGCAAAAAACAGGTACGCTCACGCCGGGAAAAGAGGCAGATGTAATCATGATTCGCACGACGGATCTGAACCTGTTCCCCGTGCATGATCCGATTGGTGCCGTTGTGCAATTCGCGAATCCGTCCAATGTAGATACGGTTTTTATTGCGGGGAAACCTGTGAAGCGAGAGGGCAAGCTGTTGCATGTCAATTTGAATGAAATTCGGCGGAAAGCCATGCGGAGTACAGAATATTTGTTAACGCAATATCGGATGTCCGATGCGAATCGGGTTGTTTTCTCATAATAGAGCTGTCATACAATAAATAAGGCGAAGGGGCCGTTCATCCACAATACGGCTCTTCCTTGTCTTTGTTCTCTAATCCGTTTTTTGAAAGTTGTTTTCTCATGAAATTGAGGTTGGAGTAAGTAATGTGTGTTGACAAATAGAACGCTTTCTACTAAGATAGCGGTATAAGTTAATAATGAATTTAATCAGGATTGTTACTGATCAGCAGGCAAGACCGATTGATAATGCAAACATGCAGAATTGTATTTTTCCATGTGTGCATGATTAATGGTCTTTTTTTGTTGCTAAATTCTGTTAACGTTTCATTTTAAAAGGAGATTCCGATGAAGATCACACGAATTATTAACAACAATGTCGTCTGTGCAGTCAATGAACGGCGCCAGGAAATGATGCTTTTAGGCAGTGGCATTGGATTTCAGAAGAAAAAGGGAGACGATGTGGACACAGTTAAGATTGAAAAAGAATTTTTTCTGAAATCCAAAAATGTAACTGGTAAATTATATGCCCTGCTGGCACAGATCCCGATGGAATATATTCGTGTATCCGATAGTATCATTCAGTATGCCAAGCAGTCCTTAAACAAGGAACTCAATGAAAATATATATCTAACGTTAACGGACCATATTAACTTTGCCGTGGCACGTTATAAGCAAGGTATGAATTTCAATAATGCTTTGCTGTCTGAAATTAAAGCGTTTTATTCCAATGAATTTCGTGTGGCTATGAAAGCCCGGGATATGATTAATGAGGAATTTAACATTACACTGCCTGAAGATGAGGCAGGGTTCATTGCGCTTCATATCGTCAATGCAGAACTGGGATCCGAAATGGAAGAAACCATGAAGATTACGCAGTTGATTCAAAAAGTCTTGAATATTATTCGATATCAGTTTAATATACATTTTAATGAAAGTTCACTCCATTATTCCAGACTAGTCACACATTTGAAGTTTTTCGCCTATCGCTTGTTTAATCATACGGTTATGAAAAGCGGTGACAGTGATTTTCTCCATATCATTAAAGAAAAGTATGCGAATGAATATCAATGTAGTCTCCGAATTGCACAGCTGATTCGGGTCGATTATGGAAAAGAATTAACAGAAGATGAATTGGTATATTTAACGGTTCATATCAAAAGGGTTATTGATGAAGAGAAGGATTAATCCTTCATCGGCCACTATAATGTGTATACTAGGATTGTTACTGGCGAGGCAGGCAAGACCTAGAGTTCCATCGTGTATAGAGCTTATCTATATTCGATAGAATTCTAGGTCTTTTTTTATACCTAAAAACGTTTGAGGGGGAGCAGTACATGAAACATGAAAGCACAGCCGCCGAGATTTTGAAACTGGTCGGTGGAGAAAAAAATGTAGATAGTGTAACACACTGTGCTACAAGGTTGAGATTTAATCTGAAAGACGAGAAGGTCGCGAATGATGAAGCTTTAAAGAATGTCCAAGGGGTTGTAGGTGTTGCCAGCAGTGGTGGGCAGTATCAGGTCATCATTGGTAACGAGGTAAACAATGTGTATAAAGCTTTGACGAAGCTGGGGAACTTTACAACCAATGACGACGCTCCTACTGTGAAAAAGGGAAAACTGACTACGCTTCTGGACACGATCTCCGGAATCTTTACACCGATCCTGCCAGCCATGATTGGTTGTGCGATGATCAAAGCCGTTCTTCTTATTTTGAAAACATTTGATCTTGTTGATCTGGATGGACAATTCAATACGATTATGACCTTTATCGGTGATGCGGCGTATTACTTCTTGCCGATGCTGCTTGCTTGGAGTGCGGCTGTCAAGCTTAAAGCTAACGTGGGCTTTGCATTAACCATTGCAGGTGTTCTGCTGCATCCTTCATTAGGGGCGTTGATGTCTGCAGGTGAGCCTGTTGCGTTTTTGGGACTACCTGTCACACCAGCGACGTATACTTCGTCGGTTATTCCAATTATTTTAGCGGTATGGATCTTGTCGTATGTGGAACGCTTTGCTGAGAAGTATTCTCCATCGGTTATTAAATCTATTCTTAAACCATTGGTCGTTATTCTTATTATGGCTCCACTAACACTGATTGTACTAGGTCCAATCGGTGCCATTGCAGGTAACTACCTTGCGTCAGCCGTTTCTTTTGTGAATACACATGCAGGATGGTTAGTATCTGGTATTATCGGCGGGGCATTCCCGTTCCTGATTATGACAGGTATGCATTATAGTTTGGGACCTGTTGTGCTCACTGCTTATGCACAGACGAAGACGGATAGTATTGTTGGTCCGGGTATGCTTGTACACAATATTTCTCAAGGTGCTGCTGCACTTGCAGTTGCAATGAGAACTAAAAATAAAGCATTTAAACAAGTTGCTTATTCTACCAGTATAACGGCACTTCTCGGAATTACCGAGCCCGCCTTGTTTGGTGTGAATTTACGTTTGAAAAGACCGCTGATCGCTGTAATCGTTGGTGGCGCGGTAGCGGGTATATATGTCGGATTGTTCGGTGTAGCTCGATCGGCTCTGGGTATTGCAGGTATAGCTACGCTACCCGCATTTATCACAGATCATCCATGGAACCTGGTTCATGCTGCAATTGGTTGTGTGATTGCATTTGTAGTTACATTCATCATGACTCTTATCTTAGGATTTGAAGATGTACCTGAGGATGGAAAGAATCAAGCAACACAAGAAAAAACGTCTACGAACGATCGTACAACGGTTGCCGGTGTTTCTGAACATGTCCTCACTGCTCCGTTGACTGGTAAAGTTATGGAGTTATCTACGATTAATGACGAAGCTTTTGCAACTGGCGCTATGGGAAAAGGAATCGCTATTGTGCCTACAGTTGGAAAACTTGTAGCACCAGCGGGCGGTTTGGTATCTGCGGTTTTCCCTACGTCCCATGCCATTGGTATTAGTTCAAATGATGGTGCGGAGCTTCTCATTCACATCGGAATGAATACCGTAAAGCTGAAAGGGGAGCATTTCAAAGTACACGTCCAAGAAGGCGATACTGTAAAAGCTGGGGATTTGCTCATTGAGTTTGATACGGATGCCATAGCGGCTAAGGGTTACGATCTGACTACACCGATCATTGTTACGAATTCGGATGATTTTGTAGATGTCATCACAACGGATAAAGAATCAATTACAATCGGTGAAAATCTCATCAAGATTATTTAAGGAGGAATGTTTCATGAATAACAAAAATACTTTCCCTGAATCTTTCATGTGGGGCGGTGCAACAGCGGCGAATCAATATGAAGGTGCCTGGAACCTTGATGGAAAAAAAGCGAGTACAGCCGATATGATGACGGGCGGAACCCATACGGTTCCCCGTCGCATTACGATAACGACTGAAGAGGGGGTTCATTACCCTTCTCATGAAGCTGTAGATTTTTATCATCATTACAAGGAAGATATCCGCTTGTTTGCAGAGATGGGTTTCCGTAGTTATAGAATGTCCATCGCATGGTCCAGAATTTTCCCTAACGGAGACGATGCAGCGCCGAATGAAGCAGGGCTTCAATTTTACGACAATGTATTCAATGAATTGAAAAAGTATAATATCGAACCGATCGTTACAATTTCCCATTATGAAGCACCGTTCGCTTTAACCGAGAAATTCAACGCTTGGGCTTCCAGAGAAATGATCGATTGTTACGTAAAGTATTGCGACGCAATCTTTAATCGTTACAAAGATGTGGTGAAGTATTGGATCACGTTTAACGAGATTAATAGCCTGATTGTTCCGGCAGGTGCCTACTTGGCAGGAGGACTTCTGGTTGATAAAAATGGCGGTGTATTTAACAATACATCAGTAGACAGCACGCAGATGAGATTTCAGGCGTTGCACCATCAATTTGTGGCGAGTGCCAAAGCTGTCAAACTTGCGCATCAGATCAATCCAGACTTCAAACTCGGTTGTATGATCAATTACAGTCATGGTTACGGAAGTACATGTAAACCGGAAGATATGTTACAAGCGCTAAGAATGGATCAAATCAACAATATGATGAGCAGTGACGTACAAGTTAGAGGCGAATATCCTGACTTTGCCAAGAGGTATTTTGAAGAGAAAAATATCCACATTCAAATGGCTGAAGACGATGAAGAAGTTCTTAAACAAGGTTGTGTGGATTTCTATAGCTTTAGCTACTATAAATCTCATGTGGTGGGTACGCGACCAGAGGGTGATGAGACCCAAGGTAACGTCTTTGGTGGATACAAAAATCCGTATCTGAAAGCGACGGATTGGGGCTGGCAGATTGATCCGGTCGGGCTCCGGTATGTTTTGAACCACGTCTATGATCGGTATCGCATCCCAATGATGGTTGTAGAGAATGGTCTGGGTGCAGTGGATGTCGTTGAAGAGGATGGCACTATTAACGATACGTACCGGATTGAGTTTTTGCGCGCCCACATTGAACAGATGAGAGAAGCTGTCCGCGACGGCGTTAACTTAATCGGTTATACAGCTTGGGGTTGCATCGATATTGTTAGTGCTTCCACGGGTGAAATGGCCAAGCGCTATGGCTTCATACACGTAGATAAGGATAATGAAGGCAAAGGTACACTGAGAAGAAGTAAAAAGAACAGTTTCTATTGGTATAAAAAAGTGATTGAATCCAATGGAGAAGACCTGCAATAGGATTAGGAGTAAGGATTAGTACCGTTGCTCGATAATCATTAGTCGAGAGATATGGATATTGCGCAACAATAGGATGATTTAAAAGATTTTATGCAGCCGCTGAATTTAGCGGCTTTTTTTTATTTAACAACACACCTATTCATCCAAAACAGAAATTAGGCGGTGGGAGGCGCGCTCATCTGACGAATTAAGGGAGGAGATGACAGCAGAAAAAGCTGAAAATGTCTTTCTTCTGCGATAATTCATATAACAACCGAATAAGGCGTATTCTAGTTCGTGAGAGTATACGAAAAAACTGCGTATAATATAAATTATACGCAGTTTTTGTTTTAATCCATTTTCATAATTCAGCCTGGGCAACAGAACATGATATTTTTCGCGGAAAAAGGTCAAAATAAGCTATCTCTCAAAAAAAATTTAATCATTCAACGCGATAACGTGTAGAATTCGATAGGTTTTTATAGGTGATGGATAAGATAGAACAAATGAGTTTTTCGTAGAACAGATGAGACAACCTTCGTCGTTATTACGTGGCAACACATTCAAGCTTCACCATGAAAGGAACATGCGTATGAGCAGAAATGAAAAAATCAGTGTGTTATTCCGTAAAAAACCAATCGGTAGCCAAACAAATGAGAGCGGTGCTTTGAAGAGGGCACTTGGAGCCTTTGATCTAATGACGCTAGGCGTTGGGGCGATTATTGGTACAGGTATTTTTGTACTTACAGGTGTAGCAGCTGCCAAGTATGCAGGCCCTGGTCTGGTGTTATCCTTTTTACTGGCGGGTATTATCTGTGCTTTTGCCGCTCTATGTTACGCTGAATTTGCTTCGACTATCCCGGCATCGGGAAGCGCTTACACGTATAGCTACACCGCATTTGGTGAAGTAATTGCGTGGATTCTGGGTTGGGATCTCATTCTGGAATATGGTTTTGCGAGTGCGGCGGTAGCCAGTGGTTGGTCGGGGTACTTCCAGACTTTATTATCCGGGTTCGGAATAGAGTTGCCTCATGCGTTAACGAGTGCTTTTAATCCGGATAAAGGCACATATTTTGACATTACAGCAGCTGTGATTACGTTAATCATAACGTTCCTGTTAACCCGTGGGGTAAAGGAAGCGGCACGAGCGAATGGAATCATGGTAGCGATTAAAATTATTGTGGTACTGATCTTCATTGGTGTGGGTGTGTTTTACGTTCAGCCAGCGAACTGGCATCCTTTCTTGCCGTTTGGTTTCTCAGGTGTGACCGCAGGAGCAGCTACGGTGTTTTTTGCTTATATCGGATTTGATGCTGTATCCACTGCAGCTGAAGAGGTGAAACGTCCGCAACGGGACTTGCCAATTGGTATTATTTCATCACTTGCAGTTTGTACCATCCTCTATATTGTGGTATCTCTGATTCTGACAGGTATCGTACCGTACAACATGTTAAATGTCAGTGATCCGGTCGCTTTTGCATTTGAATTCGTTCAATTAAATGGTTTATCGTGGATCGTATCCCTCGGGGCCATTACGGGAATCACAACGGTGTTGCTCGTCATGATGTATGGTCAGACACGTCTGCTTTACTCCATGTCACGTGATGGTTTGTTGTCTCCCGTTTTCTCCAAAGTAAGTGGAAAAAGTCAGACGCCGGCAGTTGGAAGCTGGCTTGCAGGTATAATCGTTGCTTTGTTTTCCGGATTTATCACTCTCGGCCATCTGGCAGAACTAACGAATATAGGAACGTTGTTTGCTTTTGCTGTAGTGAGTATCGGGATTATCGTATTGCGAAAAAATAACCCTGATCTTAAACGGGGATTCCGCGTTCCGCTGGTACCGTTGATTCCGATCTTGAGTGCTCTCGGCTGTTTCTACCTGATGACTCGCCTCGCGGCACTGACATGGATTACATTTTTTAGCTGGCTTATCATCGGATTAATCATCTATTTTGCCTATGGTCGCCATCATAGTCATCTGAATCCGTTTCGGCGGAAGTGAATCCAAACTTAAACTATAATTGAATCCCACTCCTTCAATAAACGAAGGACTGGGATTTTTTTGTGCGTTCACATGAGTCGAGAAAGGCAAGAAATGATGTTAACCGCATGAAGAAATGATAATGAAAATTTAATGTTAAATGCATTTTAAGTGAGTTAGACAGGTTGTTCAAATGGGTAACGTTTAGAGGGAACAAACTGGATTCATCATCAGGTCGGGGTTGCGGCTAAACCAAATATGAAATATATTTGGGGGTGTGATCTGCAACCAGAACCGAAGAGAGGGGTTAATTTATGAAGGAATCATTACATAACAGTTTTAATGAACACTCGTCGCATTTTGGGTTTGCACTTGCGGATTCAACCGTTCTCGCCGAGGCGAAGCTGATTATATCACAAGAGGATGGTGCAGATGATGTGCAGTTGGACATCGATCCGCAGCGACATCTGGAGGATAGCCGTAAAGTTTCCGTGATTGCCCAGCAATTGCAGACACCTATCCACCGAGAGGATGCTGGTATTCTCTATGGAACTGAAATATCGTTTGTGCAATATGCGATTTATTTGACCGAGAATAGCCGGATTTCAATGGCTTCGATTCAAGGCATAAATGATCCGATTGAACTTGATCTCGCGCCTTATAAAGAGGGAGAATATGAAGTGCGCATTGCTTTGCACCGAAAAACACCCCGAATCGCAGAAGGGCCGTTAGAACCGGAACAGCTAGCGATGGTGAAATACGCACAAGTGAACACGGTACATATCACTCTGTTCCCGGCAGAATCCCCGATGCTCGATTCGCCATCTGCAGAATGGACTCGAAATCATCATGTGTTTGACTCCTACGGCCGGAGAGGATTCATTCTTGCAGACCTAGATCGTCTCGCGAAGCGAGTAGAGGAACTGCTTGGGCCAGGTAACCATAATTTGATTGAACATTTTACTGAAGGTAATCTGGATATTTTATTGGAAGAAGGGCTTATGGCGGTAGTATGGGGTATGACTCCGTGGTGTTATTCCATCTACTCTCCACCAAACGAGCAAGGCGCTAATTTGTTGGCATGGGACAAGCTTGAGGATGGGCCTGAGCGACAAGCGATATTTTACATTGATCCCAAGGTGCAGCAGTTAAGCATTGTTCCAGCGAATGAGCTGGCTTTTTGGGCGGATTGCATTCGCAAAGATTGGCCGGTTATTGATATTCCAGGCGAAGGAGAAACACTTCTTCTGGATCTGTATGTTCAAATTGCGGAATCGGTGAATGAGATTCATGAAAATCCAATTCCATCGTTTGTGCTCACACGTAGCACGGGTAAACCGGATACAATTTTGCTAATGGCTGATGTCGTTATTGTGGAAGAAGTTGATTTTCCATTGACCTGAGCGTCCATGTTCTGTCATCGGATTGTAGATGATAAGATCGTTTCATGCAGGGAAGTCAGTACAGGAGAAATCAGAGGAGGTGAGGGAGCAGATGATTAATGAAGAGATTCAGGAGCAGTATGCCGATGAACTGGAAGCTTTTCATATTTGGATGAAGGATGCCGGCTACACAGGACATACGGTCAAATCCTACACTGGGGATGTGGTGGAGTTCCTCATTACTATTCAGGGGAAATCGCTGGAGCAAGTGAAGAAGCTGCATGTGCTCTCTTATCTGTCTCGTGCGCGGGAGCGTGGCGTCAGTGATGCTACTCGGAATCGTAAACACGCGGCGATCAACTGTTTTTACAAATCCCTCATCGAACTTGAAGTACTGACAAATAATCCGGCTTCGGGTATTAAAAAATCCAAAACGGAGAAAAACCGTGCCCCCGTCTTTTTGGACGAAGGTGGTTTGACCCGCTTTCTGGCATCCGTGGAAGGCAAGTATCGTACCCGTAATTTAGCGGTGTTCCTGCTTATGGGGTACATGGGGCTACGGGTGGGGGAAGTTCATGCCCTCAATTGTAAGGACTACAATCCCGAGCGGCGCACACTCGATGTGTTTGGTAAGGGGCGAAAATGGCGCTCCATCCCGGTTCCCGAAACGGTTGCAGAGGTGTTATCTCAGGCTCTTGGAGAGCGGTTGAACCCGTGGCGCGGCGAGAAAGAAGAGGCCTTGTTTATTTCGCAAAAAGGAAAGCGTCTATCCATTCGCAGTATTCAGCTCATCTCTACGGAAACCTTCGGACGCTTCCAGCAGGAAGCTCCTGCGCATCAACGCCAAAATTATTCAAGCCATAAGCTGCGTCACTCATTCGCCACCATGATGTTGCGGCGGGGAGCTGATCTGCGCACGGTACAGGAGCTGYTTGGACATGCCTCCATTCAAACGACAACAGTATACACCCATGTTACTAGCCGGGAAAAAGAAGAGGCAATGGCTTTACTAGAGGTTAAACTTCCAGCCAGTGAAGCAACGAATTAGAATATAAGAACAAGTTTTCTCGCATTCAAAATGAGGACTAACTTTAATTTACAGGGACATCAGCGTACATTACCTGCTAGGAGAGATGGGCGAGCATGAATATAGGCGATCCAGCTTCCAATCATCAAGATCAAGATATTCCACCAAATTGATGGCTGACACTGTGGGAAGTGTTAATCGTAGCTACCAAACTGGGACTCACTTCCTTTGGAGGCCCGACAGCGCACTTGGGATATTTTCATAATGAATATGTACGAAAAAGAAAATGGATCGATGAACAGAATTACGCTGATCTCGTGGATTTGTGTCAATTTCTCCCTGGACCAGCTAGTAGTCAGGTGGGGATTGGCATCGGTGTCATGCGGTCAGGTCTGCTTGGCGGGTTAATGGCCTGGATCGGATTCACTTTGCCATCCGTGCTCGTCTTAGTGGCATTTTGCCTTTTTGTTAAAGGGATATGATGTGGGCCAAGCGGGTTGGATCAGCGGATTGAAAATCGTAGCTGTAGTTATTGTTGCGCATGCCATTCTGGGCATGGCTCATAAGCTCACCCCTGATAAAGTAAGGATTACGATCGCTGTGTTAGTGGCTGCGGCGGCTTTGCTATGGACAGTTCCTTATAGTCAGGTCATATTGATCCTGCTTGCAGGTCTCATTGACTGGAGGATGTACCGCGATACCCCCAACGCTCCTGTTATGCTAATGAATGTTCCAATCCGCCGCAGCTTGGCTGTGCTGTGTTTAGTCGTATTTGCAGGTTTGCTTTTGTTATTGCCGATCCTGCGGCAGATCATAAATTCGGAGTGGATTGCCCTGTTTGATTCCATGTACCGAGCAGGCTCCATGGTATTTGGTGGGGGTCATGTGGTGCTGCCGCTGCTGGAGCAGGAACTTGTACCGCACGGGTTAGTAAACAAAGATGATTTTCTGGCTGGTTACGGTGCTACGCAAGCAGTCCCTGGTCCGTTGTTTACCTTTGCTTCGTACCTTGGGGCTGTTTCTATGGGTGGAGCAGGGGCGTTTATTGCTACGATTGCTATATTTTTACCGGCGTTTTTGCTCATTATTGGTGCATTGCCCTTCTGGAATGTGCTTCGCAGTAACCCACACATGAAAGGGGCGCTGGCGGGAATAAACGCAGGAGTCGTAGGGCTTTTGCTTGCTGCACTCTATCAACCGCTGTGGACAACGGCCGTGTTCTCACCTGCCGATTTTGCGTTGGTATGTATTTTGATTGTGTTGCTGAACTTCTGGAAGTGTCCACCATGGGTTATTGTTTTGTTAGGTATCGTTGGAGGTATGATCGTAAATTGAGTTATAGTTTCCGTCATTATTATTATGTAAACTATTAGTTGTAGTTAATATAATAAGTTAAAGATTGAATCATTAATTATAATCATCATTATTAGTTGTGATGAAAGCAATATTTTTTAGGACAAGTGGGACAATCTAAGGCCGACAAAATAAGACCATCCAGAACTCTGTGCAGAGTCTTGGAATGGTCTCTTTTATTGGATAATGTATATGTTATTCCAGTCCAGCTATCTGTTCTTTTAGTTTGTTCGCAGATGCCTGGAAGGCTAATTTTTCAGTCTCATTCAACGGAAGCGGCAGAATCTCACGCACGCCATGACGATCTACGACACAAGGCACACCTAGATACACATCAGAAACGCCGTTGTAATCTTCAAGCAATGTGGATACGTTCAGAACGGAGCCTTCATTACCCAGGATTGCAGCCACAATACGGTCCAGTGCAAGTGCGATTGCATAGGAAGTAGCTCCTTTGGCATTAATAATCTCGTAGGCTGCATTTTTGGTGCTGTTAAAAATGTCCTGCTGTGTTTCTTCGTCGAGTTCAAGATCCGTTCCTGCAACGTTGGCAAGACTCCAGACAGGTACCTCGGAATCCCCGTGTTCACCGATAATGTGAGCGTGAATACTGCGTGGGTCAATGCCTTTATTTTTACCAATCAGATAACGGAACCGTGCGCTGTCCAGCAATGTACCTGAGCCGATGACCCGGGAAGCTGGCCAGCCGCTTTGTTTCCAGGAAGTATAGGATAAGATATCGACAGGATTAGTCGCAATTAACAAAATACCATGAGAGTTAACCTCTGTAATCCGATCGATGATATCTTTGAAAATGCTTGCATTTTTCTTCAGGAGATCAATTCGTGTCTCGCCCGGCTTTTGTGAAGCGCCCGCAGTAATGATAATAATATCAGCATCTTTGCAGTCGGAATAGTCCCCTGCCCACACTTTAACGCCACCGGTAAATGGTAAACCGTGGTTCATATCCAGCATTTCGCCGGTTGCCTTGTCATGATTCACATCCACAAATACCAACTCGGACGAACGCTGTCTGAGCATAAGCGTGTACCCCGTTGTTGTTCCTACCGCACCCATGCCAATAATAACGACACGACTGGGCTTCAATGCTGAACTTGTTGTCATAATCTTTATCCTCTCCTTTTTGGGTATACTACCATCCATATTAAGGGATATGAGGAGATAAAGCGAGTTTTGTCTATAACTTTTTTCACAACATGAACCAATTTCAAGGAAGATTCTTCAGAAAAGGGTTGATAAATGGACTTCAAACGACCAAAAGCGACATACATATTTTTATTCGAGGACAACAATCAGCAATAACATTCAACATTCGGCAGGTTCCCGAGGTGGTGTGAGCCTTTAGGTCGAAGTTTGTGGTAGAATAGGAGCAGTGGATTCTGATGAATTGTAAATATAACTTCGTCATAGAGACTTGCGCGTCTGTCTGATGGATGAGAGAGGTGGAACCCACTTGCGTTCGCAATGGAAAAAAATCGCGCAGACAGCACTGCTGTCTATAGGAATCATCATTTTGTTGGCTGCATGTACCAAAACAGAAGCACCGCCGGCTGCAGAACTTCCGGAACAGGATGACGGTGGTAACGTGGGTCAGACCCTTACTGTAGTACCTCCGACAAACAATAATGCAGAAGCGGCGGAGATGGCTAAATATCAAATTCAGACTCGTTTGACCGATTTTCAGCTCATTAATGATAACGGCGGGTTGGCCTGGGGAGTTACGCGTAATGCGCTCCGGCTCTATTACACTCAGGATCAAGGGAAAACGTGGACCAACATTTCGCCGTCAGAGAATGTGCAATTCCCGGCTAATCCAAAATATGGAGAAAGTATTTATTTTGTAGATCGTATGCATGGCTGGATTGTTCGAGAGGGAATGGGAGGCACAGATACAATTGTGCTTCGTACCAATAACGGTGGCGTGAGCTGGAGTTTGTCTTCGTTGTCCAAGACGGACAAGGTAACAGCGATATCCTTTGTCTCTCCAGAGAAGGGCTGGGTTCTGACAACACTCGATACGGGAATCGGCAAACAGGACAAGAACCTGTATCGTACTCAGGATGGGGGCACAACCTGGGAACGAATGACTTCCAGTGATGAGAAGGATAAATCAAAAACGGGTGAAATTTCAAGACGTGGCTACACCACGGGGTTGACATTTTCGGACTCTAAGCACGGATTTTTGAGTGCCATAGAGTTTGGTACACCGAAACTGTATGTGACATCAGATGGTGGAGAGGATTGGCGTATAGTTTCCACATTTTTTGACCGGGATAAATACAGTGCGTGTGGTAATTTCACGATTAGTGCTCCTCAATTTTTTGGACGTGAAGCCAAGTCAGCCTGGATGTCCATGTCTTGTGCCAGTGGAGATAGCATGACCTTCAGTGGATTCTTCACAGCAGATGGGGGCGTAAGTTGGAAGGCATATGCGTTTAATCTGAACAAACAAACGGGTATCAATCGCAACCTGGCACCTGTATTCCTCAGTTCATCCGAAGGTTGGGCGATGCAGAAGGGTATCATGTATTACACGAAGGATACGGGAAAAACGTGGAAAGCGTATCCTGCGAGCAGCGTTTTAGAAAAGATTTTCAAAGACTATCCTGAAATTGTGAAAATGCAGATGGTATCACCGAAGCTTGGCTGGATTCTGGTCGAGAATACAGATGCAAAACGATCGCTACTGCTGCAGACTGTAGACGGCGGAGAACATTGGCAAGTGTTGTAATCACCGATTGTGGTATAACATAACGGATAGTTTGAAGCGTAACAGATGTCAATCGAAGTAAGTGGAGCTAACTGTTGATCTGTACTAGAATTGTAAATGAAGGGGCATCTCGGATGAGAGTGCCCCTTTATTTATTATTTTAATTTATTTTTTCAATACATTGTGAAATAAATCACAAATATTAAATGAAGATGATGTTATATTTAACTCAAGAAGAAAAGGAGTGATGAAGATGAGAACCAACGGTCAAACTCAATTCACGCAGGCGGATGAATTAACAAGATACATGCTTCACTTATGCTACACATGTGACGATGCCAATCGTTGCACCACTGAAGATGCCGTGAAAGCTTGTATGGCTGCACATGCAGAGACAGAGCAGCTGGAACCAGCAGAAGGTGTAGATGTAACTCGCGGATTTATGGATATGATGTACGCTTAGTGAAAGAAAATGGAGCTGAAAATGCAGTTGTATCAACGAATTACCCCCGAAAGGGGGTTCTTTTTATATACAGTTATATGTTTTTACAATCCACTATTTAATCTTGTGTGATATTATTTGTGTATATATTGGAATTTTATTGAAATATTCTATTATATTTCATATAATACTACATATCATACGGTGGTCACAGATGGATAATTCTTTAAACATAAGGAGTAATATGATGAGGAAAATTAATTTCACTTCGATTTTGATTGCAGTAGTAATTGGGACTGCAGCAATTATAGGAACATCTATGATTCAAGCTTCTGAGCGTATTGATGTTGACTCGAATGAAATTCCAACCGATAGTCTTCCAGCTAGTTTACAATACGATATTAAGCATCCTGGGGAGATCTACATAAAGGATTGCGGTGTATTCGTAAAGGCGGACTCAAATTCAGTTGATTTACATGGAAAAGATGTAGTTTATGATGTGCAAAAAGCTACAGATACAACTGAAGTCATTATAGACTATGATGCAACCTACGTGAAAACAAGGGACTGGTAATAAAACAATGCCATATTGAGGAACGCAAGGAGGTAATTTTCCTTGCGCTTTTTTGTGTCTTGGATCGAATTTTCACGATACTTGCTCACAATAGGTCACGTAACATAAAATGGGAAGTAAGATATCTTTATTGCTTTATAGAAAATAGGTGTAAACTAAAATTAACTAGTATTTGAATTGTTGAAACCCATTTCATCAATCGTTGTATAGGAGGGATCACGTTTGAATTTTTGGCAACTTCTCATTACGTGGATTGGCATCATTTGTTTGGTTATCGGATATAAGGATCGTGTGAACAAATGGATCTTGTACCCTATATCACTTTTGTGCATATTTGGAACATTAGTTTTCACATTATATAAAACAATAAACCTCAATCCATAAAAGAGAGCAATAGATCTAAAGGCAGCCATTGACGAGTAGCAGAATTATGTGGTAGCTTCGTTTCACATGGAAGATGCAGGAATGCATGAGTGTTTCTAGAAAAGAGGAATACATATGGCTATGATTGGCGTTATCCGCCACGGTGTAACCGACTGGAATGATGAATATCGGACGCAAGGACATACCGATATCCCGCTCAATGCTGAGGGAAGAAGACAGGCACAATTGCTTGCTAACCGAATTAAATCCGAAACATGGCATGTTATTTATTCCAGTGATTTGTCGAGAGCATTGGAAACGGCTAGCATCATTGGTGAGGCCGATTCAATTGAGATACGTATAGATTCCCGGCTGCGTGAGATGGACTGTGGACAGATTGAAGGTACAACAGAGCAGGAACGTGTAGACAAGTGGGGATATGGCTGGTCCAAACTCGATCTGGGCATTGAGTCACATGAGTCTATTGTAAAAAGGGGGAGGGCTTGTCTTTCTGACCTGGCTGACCGACATGCAGATCAGAACATATTGGTGGTAAGTCACGGAGCATTTCTGAGTCTCACTATGAAAAGGTTGCTTGCTCATATGGATATCAGGGAAAATCTATCAAACACATCGGTAACACACTTGCACAGCGGGCATCCCCAGTGGAATTGTTCGTTATATAACTGTACTAAACATCTAACTTAGGCTGCTTCTGACTCAAGTAGGAATAAAGGAGAAAGGAGGTTTATAATGTACAAATTAGTGCCTCTGCGTATCCCGTCTGGCTGGCGGGTAGTTTGGAATGATTTCACAGAAGCTGAACCTGAACAATTTACGGATGCTCGTGACGAGATTCGCTGGGAGTTTAAAGAAGATTTGATGCTGTTAGAACATGATCGAACCAATAAGCGGGTAGATCTCGGTTGGTATCCTGAGTTTAAAGTCGAAGGTGAGTATTTCCTCAGACTGGTGTCCACCAATCAGAATCTCGATTCACATTCTAATCATGGGGATGTCATCAAGGAATTTCGTTCTAAAAGCAGGACAGAAATTGAGCGTAAGATTGAACAGTTCTTGACTACATAATGAATAAAACTCTCACATGGTAATAGGAGAAGAAGCTGTTTATAGGAGGAATTCCCTTGCAAATTGCAGATATTCCATCTGAGATATTAGAGCAAATCGGAAGCGTGAAGCAAATAACTTTTCCTCGTCAAGGACATACATCTACCGTAGCTATTTTGGATACAGCGGATCAGAGATATGTCATCAAAAAAACAGAGCACGAACTCTTCAATGCCTGGTTGTCTGATGAGTATGCCGCTTTGCAGCTTCTTCAAGGAACAGGACTCCCTATTCCGAAAACGCATTCATTTTACATAGAGAACCACTCCAGATGGCTGTTGATGGATTATGTGGACGGAATATCGTTGAGGCAATTTCTCGCCAGTCATCCGCCTCAGAAAGATAAAGAAAAGGCGATTGTCAGCTTCGGACGTTGTTTGATACAACTGCATGAATGTCCATGTCCGATTGAATGGCAACAGGTGAAGCCCGCTTGGCTTGATCATATATTAACGAAAGCAGAGTATAATCTAGCTCATTATTCAGTAGACGGGAACGAGGATATGCTCACTCATTTGAAAATGAACCGACCAAGCCGAGTGCAGCCAACCTTAATACACGGGGATTTCACCATTGATAATGTTCTTGTCCGTGATGGTGAGGTAGTGGGAATGATCGATTGGGCGGGAGCTGCCTATGGTGATCCCAGGTATGATGTGGCTTTAGCAATCCGGCCTAAACTGAATGCATTTGAGAATGAGCGGGACAAGGAGATCTTTTATGATGCGTATGGCACACGGAGATTAACGGAAGAAGAATATCGATATTTCGAAGATGGAATATATAACTTTTTTTGAAAAGTGTACAGAAGTGGGATAGGAGAGAGCCTATGAAATTTCCAGTAATCGTTGTAGATTTGGATGGAACCCTATTGAAGGCAAACAAAGAAGTTTCCGAGCGAAACGTAAAGGCGATTCTGGAATGTGCCCATCATGGGATGAAATTCATATTTGCGACAGCGCGTCCACCGAGGGCAGTGAAAGCTTTTTTGCCGGAAGAATTGCTGGAGCTTGGTTCATTTGTGTATTATAACGGCGCTTATGTTGAATGCAGACACACGGGGAGTAACGACCATATTGGGATTACACCTGAGATAACTGCTGAAGTTCTGGATTATTGTTTAGCCTTTAATCCCGATCTAGACATTAGTTTAGAAGTGAGAGACGAATGGATGAGCATGAGGCCCTATGATGCAGAGACAATAATGAAAGTAAAAGGCCAGCCGATTGTCAAATCATTGATGGAGCTTAAACAGCAAGAAGCTTCCAAGATTCTTTTTACAGGGGATATAGACAAAGCTGCTTTTCAGCGTAAATTCGAAAGGCGGTTAAACATATTGATCACGGATCAAGGGGAACTAACGCAGGTCTCGGCGCCAAAGGCTTCCAAGGAACATGCGGTTTCAGTCATCTGCGATACCATGGGGGTTGCACTTCAGGATGTGATGGTTTTTGGGGATGATGCGAATGATATCGGCCTGTTTGAACAATGCGGCTGGCCCGTGGCGATGGGAAACGCGATTGAAGAACTGAAAAGCAGAGCCAAAGAGGTTACAGCAACGAATGAATGTGACGGTGTGGCGGTTATTTTGGAGGGGCTGTATCAGGAATGCCGTTAAAGAAAGGTATGGAGGTCCAGAGCTATGAGATTTAACGTAAGATCAGCTGTTGCTGGGGACATCAATGGACTCTGTTCTGTTCGGAATAACGAAAATTTATTCGCGCTTTATATGAGACAGCAGGAGAGTAATGAAGTCATTTTAACGGTTGCAGAATCCGATGACGCAGATCGCATCATTCTGGGGTTTGGTGTTCTTAAATTGCAGGGGCAGCTGTTTCCTAAATTAAGTGATTTATACGTTAAGGAAATATATCGTGGTCAAGGTACTGGGTCAGCATTGATTCGGTATAGAGAAGAGCGTGCGATAGAATTGGGTCATAGCGAAATGTTTGTGAGCGTTGATCCTGTCGAAAATCCCAAAATGATCAAGTTGATCTCAAAGCACGGCTACCTTGCCATCTCGGAGCCGTACACGAAGCAGGCTGTTTACTACAATGAAGATGGTTCAAGTTACGAGAAAACGTACATACGGATGGATTTGAAAAAGCAGCTGCTGTAGAGTTGGTTTGCTTGGCTCACGAAGTTGTTACTTTGCTTTTGCGAGTCGCCGGATGACACGCAAGGTATTGAAAGGCTGAGCTCAGATGAATACAGATGGTACAATAGGAACCCAAAATAACAGAATGGACCAAGTGTATCGTGTCACTCGTGCAATGTCTAACGAAGGATTCTCGGGTCAAGAAGAGGTGTGGATTCAACTTGTGGGTGTTTCCAGTTTCGCTTCCTTGCTTGCGGCTCGAAGAGGAGTAAACCAGGAACTGGCTGCCATCACAGGCTTACTTCACGGCTGTTACCTTTATAGAACCGGGATCCATGTTTTTCGGGGCCCTAATAGCGCAGATACTGCATGGCAGCTCCTTCGGGGCTTACAGTTATTCAGCGAGGAAGAGTTGAGTATCATACTGAAAGCAATTTTTTATCAAGAGGAGTGCAATCAGCTCCAGGGGCCATACGAAGAGATTTTAAAAGATGCCATCCAGTTGCAAATGATATTCTCCCCTGTAAGCCAGAGTTTAACGAAGATGGAGAAAGTCAGATTACATCATGCATTGTATGAGCTTGGAATGACGGTTGAGGTAGATGGAATGGATTCCAGAGACTCAACGGTAGAAGTACAGGGTTACTGTGAACAAAGACGATCGGCCCTTGCTGATTACGCAGAAAAGTTGGCTAATCAAAAGATTATCGGAATTCCAGAGGATGAACACTTTCAGGAAATTTGCCAGTATTGGCCGGATTCCGATATCCACACGATACTCAAGTCTAATTGGTGCGCAGCTTTTGTGTATCATTGCTGTATGCACGTTGGCATTAAACTGCCTATTCGTTATCCGAACCGGACGTACCGGTTAGCTGGAGTAGGAGCTTGGCTGGACTGGTCCAGATTACCTGAAACAGGATTTTTCTATGTTGATCAGGAGGACGGTTTCAGGCCAGAGCGTGGTGACTTGGTCGTTTATGAAAAACTTCTGTCCGATAACTCGCATGATCACATTGGCATCGTTATGTCTTGTGAGGTCGATTATTTACTCGTCGCAGAAGGAAACGTGGATAATCACAACTACTCGGGCATCGTGAACAGACCCAGAGGAGATTGTATTCTTGGATACATTCGGATCAGCGACGACTACCAATTTCATTTTCAAGGAGACTATAGACCGATCTAAGATTTGGAGCTGGCTGGCAGCAGATCAAGGAGGCTTTAGAATAAACGTCTGGGAGGGTTCATCATGTTTAAGCACACCTTAGATGGTACGGATACAGCGTACCTTTCGCTGTTTACATCCAATGACGCAGCAGCGTTATTTCGGTTGATTGATCGTAACCGGGAACATCTCGGAGCCTGGCTCAGGATTCCTGACATGACTTTGACTGAAGAGGATTCAGCAGGTTTCATTGAACGAACTCGTCTGCGTTACGCGCGAGAGGAGGGATACTGGTTAGGGATCTGGTTTCGAGGTGAACTGGCGGGTTCGATTGGATATTGTGACATTGACCTTGAAAACAGGAAGGCTGAGATTGGTTATTGGCTGGGTCAGGAGTATGAGGGAAATGGTCTCATCACGAAAGCAGTCAACGTACTTATGGAGCACGCATTTGAGCAGCTTGGCTTGAATAAAGTGGAGATTGGTGCAGCAACCGACAATCGGAGAAGTCGTGCCATACCTGAGAAGCTTGGTTTTCAACGTGAAGGTGAGCTGCGAGATTATGAGTTTTTGAATGGGAGATTTCTACATCGAGTAATGTACGGCCTAAGGGCCGAGGAGTGGAAATCTAGCGATTTACAGCGAGACTAGAGCGTATAAAACACAACAGGAGGAACATTTTAATGAGTAAACTACCTTTATTTGTAATCACAGGTGCGAGCGGTACGGGCAAAACAACGGTGGCATCACATGTGCGCGAGCTTTTGCCTGAATTTGACGTCTTTGATATGGATATCATCAACAACGTCGATTGGCAGATTGCCAAAGAGAATTGGCTGCGAGTTGCTTATAGTATCTCATTAAGCGGAAGAGGTACCGTTCTATGCGGAACGATGGTACCCGAAAATATTGCATCCTCCCAATATATCGAACGATTTGATCGTATTCATTATGTGAATCTGCATTGTGATGATGCGACGCGTGAGATGCGGTTACAAGCACGTGGCTGGGACCGGAATGCGATTGAAGATCATCGCAATTTTGCGAACTGGTTGTTACAGAACGCGGATAAAGCCTTTGACCCGGCGATGCCAACGGTGGATACAACGGATCTGTCTTCCGAGGAAGCTGCAAAACAGATTGCAGAGTGGATAAGGAAGAATTGGTAGATAAGTTTAGAATCGGTATGACGAAAACGTTCAGAACGTATCATATATGGATGATCGGAGGGTTCGCATGCTCCCTTTTCAAGTCAATGATTCTATTCAGTTAAAGCTAATACAATCGCAAGATCGAGATAAACTATACTCCTTAATTGATGAGAACCGAGTGATGCTAAGAGAGTGGCTGTTGTGGGTTGATAAACGACAATCTCCTGACGATTTGGACCCTGTAATTGAAATGTGGACACGTAACTTCGAAGAAAGAAATGGTTTCGATGCAGGAGTATGGTTTAACGAAGAGTTGGTGGGTATGATCGGTTTGCATTATATCGATTGGAAAAACAAAGCAACGAGCATTGGATATTTCTTATCGAAATCGGCTCAAGGGAAAGGCATCATCACAACATCGATTCAAAAATTGAGTACATATCTATTCAATGAACTGAAGTTAAACCGAATTATTATTCAATGTGCAGAGAACAACATCAAGAGCAGAGCCATTCCTGAGAAGATGGGATTTATAAACGAAGGCACATCCAGACAGGCTCAGTGGCTATATGATCATTATGAGAACATTGTGACGTACAGTTTGTTGTCTAGTGATGGGCAGAAGGAAGTTTTGAAATGATATTCAATATTATTTTGTGGCTAGCAATCATTTGGTTGATTTTTCGCTATTACAGCCTACCGAAGAAGGATGATATGTACAATGTCAAAGTGTCCTCTACATATTTCATTCAGGCTCCGAATAAGACAGAAGTACAGAAGAACGTCGAATGTGCTGCTTTTTCCAGTGCATATGTGTTAAGGCATTTTGGCATCGAATCCGAAGGAAATGAGCTGTATCGAACATATCCGCGCAAACTATTGGATGGCACATTTTATCCAAAAGCTATTATTGTTTTTTTCAAAAAACTGGGGTATCCAGCCATGTATTTGCGTGGCAATATGAATACGTTAAGGAAGCAGATTAGTCGCGGCGTGCCTGTCATCCTGTTTATCAGGGTTCATGCAGACCGGAGATTTCTACACTTTGTCCCTGTGGTCGGGTATGACGAAACCCATTTTTATTTGGCAGAATCACTCGATTTCAAGCGGAATTGTGATGAAGCACAGTACAACCGGAAGATTAGTATAGATGAACTGGAGTCGTTATGGAACACATGGCTGCCTTTCAGTCACCACTCTTATATTGTAATAGAGCCACAGCCTGATTCACTGGATAAATCTGCGTAAATAAATCGTCCTATTGAATGGAAAACATTAATGATTGTTGAGTATATTCAAAACAACGTCAGGGTTCCAACAACGTCAGGGTTCCGTCCAAGATATACGATGTAAATATTTCATCAGGTTAACAAGTTCTCTGTTCGTCCGCATATACATTTACAGAAGACGAGTCAAGACTCCGGCTGTCCGAAGTGTATGAACGGAGGGGAGAGACATGGGCATTGAATCATCCTGGATGTTTGATTTGTTTGGAACCGTCTTTCCGGTGGCATTTGTCCTGATTCTGGGTATTGTGCTGTTATCAATGGGCAAAGAAGTATGGAGGTGGGGGCGTAACAATGCGGAGCCACTGCTGACTGTACACTCTCGCATCACCAGCAGAAGAGTAAAGATGAGCCAGCCGACTTCCGATTCCGGCAGCACGACTGCCGCACGAACGTTGTATTATGTCACCTTTGAAGTGGAGAGCGGTGATCGCTTGGAATTCAAAGTGAATGGAGAAGAGTATGGCATGTGTGCGGAGGGGGACGAAGGGCGACTCTCGTTCAAGGGAACGCGGTATATTGGATTTGAACGAACGAATCGCCTGTACACTGAACGTTTGCGAGGTTAAAAGAGATTAAAAATGGAACAGCTTGCGCCTAAGTGGCGTAAGCTTTTTTTGACTGATTCGGGGACAAGCGTTTCTTAATGGGACGAACGTGTTTGTATATAAGTATAGAGTTAGAGGAAATCGATAAGAAAAGAATGAGGTAACAGGTACAGTATAACAAACCAAATAAAACAAAACAGAGAGTCTAACAAGAGGAGGAATATTGTCATGTCATTTACGGATCAGGTTGTAGTTGTCACTGGAGCTGCCCAAGGGATTGGCCGAAGCGTTGCTGAAGCTTACGCGGTTGCCGGGGCTAAAGTCGTGCTTGCCGATGTTCAGGAAGCCGAGGGAGCAGCTGCGGCAGCTTCGATACGCAATGAGGGCGGCGAAGCTATCTTTGTACATTGTGATGTAAGAAAGGAGCAAGATATTCAGCAGTTATTCGATACCACTGTGAAAGAGTTCAAACAAGTTGATGTTCTGGTCAATAATGCTGGAGTGTCCAGGTGGAAATCGCCCTATGAGCTATCAGTTGAYGAATGGGACGATGTGCTCAATACGAATGTCAGAAGCTGCTTTCTGGCAAGTCGGGAGGCGGCTCGGCATATGAAAAAAAATGAACATGGCGGCGCCATCGTAAATATGGCATCGACTCGTGCGATGATGTCTGAGCCGAATAGCGAGGCATATGCCGCATCAAAAGGTGCAATTACTGCACTGACACATGCAATGGCAGTCTCACTTGGTAAAGACCAAATTCGGGTCAATTGTATCAGTCCTGGCTGGATTGAGACTGGAGACGTGTCCAAACTTAAAGCAGTAGACCATGAGCAACATCCATCTGGCCGAGTTGGCGTGCCATCGKATATTTCAAGGGCCTGTCTGTATTTGTCCGACCCTGCTAATACCTTTGTCACAGGGACTAATCTCGTAGTTGACGGTGGCATGACTCGAAAAATGATATATGAGGACTAGAACCGGGACGTCGACCCGAAGCTGGCTTTCGAAGCTCCTCGAAGCTGAAATAAGCCCAAGTTAAGCACTTGGGCTTATTTGTTTTTGATAACTCGGTTGCTATAATGAATGTGATTTTACAACAGAACAGGAATGGAGGGAGTGTATGTTCGGGAAAACATCCCGGAAAGTATTTTTGCTGTTATTACTGATCGGAGGAATGATAATGATCGGGATCAAGTCACCTGCTACAGCAGAAGATGTGGATATACGAGCAGCCTGGGTTTGGCAGGCACAGTCTGTTAAAAGTGCAGGAGATGAGCTGCTGGAGAATGCGGCTAAACATAAGATTAACCGACTGTATGTAAACGTGGACATGACCATATCCAAAGAGGTGTATCGGGCATTTATTGCCAAAGCGGATCGTAAAGGCATTGCCATTGAGGCATTGGGCGGCGATCCCTCCTGGGGCGTTCAAGGACGTGAGGGTCCTATGCTTCGATTAACTTCTTGGGTACAGGATTACAATCAGGGTGTGGAAGCGAGCGAACGTTTTGATGCAATCCATCTGGATGTTAAACCATACGTGCTACCTGCATGGAAGGAAGACGCCAAACCTTTGGTGCAGTCCTGGATCAGCAATATGAAAATGGTACTGAAGCAGGCTAAACAGGATGGTGGAATAGCCGTGAATGTTGATTTGCCTTTCTGGCTCGATTCATACACGGTCAAGGGCAATCGTGTTGCTGAAGATGCAGATAACGAAGCGGTGTCACACTGGTTTATTCAAAATGTAGATCATGTGACACTGCTTGCTTACCGTGATAATGCACAAGGAAGTAACGGGATTATTCGTTTGACTGAACAGGAAATGCAGTGGGCAGATGCGAGTGGTACCAAAATTACTGTAGGCGTAAATACCAAGCCGATGCCTGGTGAAGAGTTCACCAGCTTTGCTGGCAAAGGCGCATCGCAGCTGGAATCTGCTCTTCAAGAGGTCGCTACTGCATTCCGAGAGCATAAGTCCTATGCCGGTTCAGCTGTACATGATCTAACATATTGGGGAGAGCTGGAGCCTAATGATCAACCGTTGCCCGAAAAACCTGTGAACCCGCCTGCAAGTGCACCCGAGATTCGTGGCACCTATATCTGGGAGGCTTCACAAGTGACGGATGATGGGGGCGAACACATTCTGGCTTTTGCCAAGAAGCAAAAGATCAACTGGTTATATGTACGGCTTGATCTGGATCAACGCTACTCTAGTTATCGCAGTTTTGTAAAAAGAGCGAAAGCCCAAGGAATCGAAGTTCATGCGATGGGGGGACACCCGATCTGGGGAAAAAAGGAAAATCGCCCTCGAATCAAACGGCTGATCGATTATGTGAAAAATTACAATGCTGAAGTAGAACCGGATGAGCGTTTCAAGGGCATCCATCTGGATATTGAGCCGTATACACTGCCCGAATGGGAGGCTAATAGGGATACACTGCTGACCGAGTGGGCATCGAATATCGCCTATTTCCAAGAAGAAACGAAGAAGGACAGCAACCTTGAAACCAGTGCGGATCTCGCAGTATGGCTTGATACTTTTCCGTTGCCAGGCAAGGGGATTTCCGTGACCGAGTTCATGATTGATACGCTTGACCATGTATCTCTAATGGCATTTCGTAACACAGCAGAAGGTTCCAACGGGATAGCTGCAGTTGTGAGTCAGGAAATGGAGATTGCAGATCGACTAGGTAAAAGACTGCTCATTTCCGTCGAAATGAAAGAAAATTTTGAAGGTACACATATTTCATTTCACGAAAAAGGAGCAGCGGAGATGGAGAGCCAGCTCAGTAAACTACCCGACCTGCTCTCTGAATATAAGGCGTATCAAGGCAATCTGGTACATGCCTATGATTATTGGATTGAAGCTAAACCGTAATGGCGTTCATAGGGGTTGGAAAAGCATAACTACGTGTTAGAAATAAGCTTTGGGACTTCACCTTGCGTGAGGTTCCAGGCTTTTTTTATGGAAAAAATCTGGAATAGTGTCACCGAATAGGCTCCTGCACAATACGATGTACGGTGATGAACAGCTGCTACAAGGGAGGGAACAGACGATGGCAGTAATTAAGACCAACTCGGAAGACGTCAAGCTCCTGGCTAGACTAATGCGAGCAGAAGCCGAGGGTGACGGGGAACAAGGCATGTTGCTGGTAGGCAATGTTGGCGTGAATCGTGTGCTGGCGGACTGTCTCGATTTTGGCAACATTCGTGATATGAACCGTATGGTCTTTCAGAATCCGGGGGGCTTTGAGTCCACGCAGAAGGGATACTTCTATCAGCGGGCGAGACAATCCGAGATTCGGTTGGCGCAACGGGTCATCAACGGGGAACGTTTCTGGCCGGCAAGTAACTCGTTATGGTTTTTCAGACCGGTTGGAGATTGCCCGGCGACGTGGTATAACCAACCCAACACGGGACGTTTCAAGGCACATTGTTTCTTTAGTCCAACAGGAGAAGACTGTCCGGACGTCTATTAATCCATTACCAATTTTCATATTCAGGGAGGAATTATCGTGATTAACACACCTTATCAACCAACTCAAACTATGGGTCAGCAAGCCAATTCTGTATTGGGTGCACAAGCGAATCCAATGTTAGGAGCACAAGCGAATTCTCAAGTTCAGGGAACATCTTACAAAGTCGGTAATGGCATGCCGTCGATGTCACCAACACCAGGAATGGTATCGCCAAGCTCCACCAGTGTACCGCCACTCGTATCCAGCGGAAGCCCAATGACACCGTCAGGAACGGTCGTTTCCACTACTGCTCCACAGTTTGAGCAATCATACATTGAGAATATTTTACGTTTAAACCTTGGTAAATTCGGTACATTTTACATGACATATGAAGGAAACAAAGAATGGAACGCTCGTATTTTCCAAGGTATTATTGAAGCAGCTGGGCGTGACCATATCATCATCAGTGATCCAAAAACCGGCAGAAGAATCATGCTATTGATGGTTAACTTCGACTACGCAACGTTTGATGAGCCGCTGCTGTATCAATACCCGGGCGTTGTCGGCAACTTCCCGCAAGCGCCAAGCAGATTCTAAACAAATCTTATCTCGCTTCATCCTAAGTTATTCTTGTATAACAGATACGGGGAATATAGGCTGTCCTGAACGCAGTGCACATCTGCAGACAGGACGGCTTTTGCTTTTTTGGTAGAAAATAAAGTAACCTAATCAAGAGTTCGTGGCACTTACATATGAAAAAGAAAAGTTGAGCAATCAATATACTAAATCAGACAGCAAAGAATGACAGCTGAAAGGAGTCCACGATGTTGGAATCATGGATTGAAGGAGCATTAGAGGGAGAACCGGAAGCTTATGAGCAACTGGTAAGCCAGTTTCGAGGAATGGCACTTTCCGTGGCTTATCAGCAGTTGCAGGATGCACATGGCGCAGAGGATGTGGTGCAGGAGGCCTTTACCGAAGCATTTGCCAAGCTGGGCAAATTGGATAAGCCAGAAGCTTTTCCTGGATGGTTCAAAGTCATCGTAGAAAGGCAGTGTTATCGCTGGCTCAGACGCAAGCAGCATTCGGTGGTTTCCATAGACGAAACGGAGACTGTATTTCGTACAGAAGATCAGGCGCATGATCCCGCAGCTTGGACCATACAAAAGGAGCTGCAACAGACGCTGCGTGATTCAATCGCCCAATTGCCATCTTCGATGCAAGTTGTGGTTGACCTGTTTTATTTCCAAGGCTACACGCTTAAAGAAATATCGGACTTCCTTGATGTTAATGTATCTGCATTGAAGAAAAGGCTGTTTGATGCCCGGGCTAAACTCAAACGTTCATTGCCTGTGCGAAATCTGGCGTCTATGTTCACCGAATTTCATGAAGGGGGTAAAGGGATGTTGCATATTATGAACGGAGATCATGCGGCCAATCGCTTGCGCGAGAGCGGTATACAAGGAGAGATTCTGGTTTGGAGGGAATTGTACACGTATGGCCCTGTAACTACAGTTATGGCAGACAGGAACGCACGTCAGCATCGTGCTGTTATATTGGAAGAGCAATTAGGCATACCGCAGCAAGTATATTTGCAAATTAAGGAACTAGAGCAGAGACTTCGCTCGTTCCAGAAGTATAAAGAGATTGTGCTGTGGTTTGAGTACGATCTCTATGATCAAACGATGTTATCCTATTTGCTGCACTATTTTAGTGAACAGGATCTACAGAATGTACGTCTGAATCTTCTTTGTATCGATTCTTACCCGGAGGTGGAGTTTTTCAGGGGGCTGGGGCAGCTTACTTCGAAGCAGATCGGAAGTTTGTCAGGTCACTGGCATGTCATTGAAAAGCAGGAACTCCAGGCAGGTAAACAGTTCTGGGAAGCATACACCTCGTCTGATATTCGTCAGCATCAGGAATACTTACAGTGTGGAGCGTATGAACTCCCGTTTGCAAAAGCTGCATTTGAGGCGCATTTGTCCAGGTTGCCGTCCGTAACTAATGGACTAGGTAGTATTGAGCAGACAACAGTAGAAACGATCAGAACGGGTATTCATCGTCCCTATGACCTGTTTCGTAAGGTAGGAGACAAGCTGCATGTGCTCGGTATGGGAGATCTGGAATACTGGGCTCATTTGAAAAGGATGTCGGAAGGGCCACATGCACTCATTCGAATGACAGGAGCGACAACATTTCCAAAGTATAATCAGCATGATCAGGCATTTCATGATGCTGTGTTGTCTTTGACGGAACTGGGCGTTCAGGCGTTGAATGGTGAAATCGACTGGAGCATCTTGAGTGAGGATGAATACTGGGTTGGTGGATTGCTTATTGGAAAAAAACATCAATCCAGTTGACGCTGGAACCCGACTGAAAAGATGCTATGTGAGAAATAGGAATCATTTGCTTCTCAATTAAGAACAAAGAAGCATGATAACACTGTCCCGTGTGTAGAATGATTCTACACGCGAAGTCTGCCTAAATTCTTGAAATGTGAATAAAACAGCGAAATCACTACTTTTGTAAACGAATTGTGTCGATTTGGCCTTTTAAGTGTCATAGGACACGGATTGACTGTGTAGTGTAGAATTATATAATAAAAGAAGCATATCCAAGTTATTCAGTCACAAACAGCAGGAGGTGGAAGCATTGGGAAGTTGAAATTGCATATGAACGGCAGAATGGCTAATATCCTACATTTTCGAAGGAGGTGGACCTATTTGCCGAACGATAACGGCGAATAGGAAGAACATTTGAGTGACCCCTTACCGAGTATTATGAGTTTAATTTTAATTGGTTTACTGGTATTGATGAATGGTTTCTTTGTCTCGGCAGAATTTGCGATGGTGAAGGTGCGGAGCAGCCGAATTGAGGCTTTGGTAGAAGCGGGTAATCGAAATGCCAAATATGCGTCAAACATTATACGTAATATGGATGCATATTTGTCAGCTTGCCAGCTTGGCATTACTTTAGCTTCACTTGGACTCGGATGGCTGGGAGAGCCCGTCATTGCACGACTGCTGGAGCCTGTGTTTACTGCATTTGGACTGGGTCCGGTATATGTGCATGGCATTTCGATTGTCATTGCCTTTGTTATTATTACGATTTTGCATATTGTCCTGGGCGAACTCGCTCCCAAAACGATGGCTATTCGCAAGTCGGAGGCCATTACGCTGTGGTCTGCGGTGCTGCTGACGTTCTTTTACAAGTTGATGTTCCCTTTCATCTGGGCGTTGAACGGCATGGCTAACGGATTGCTCAGACTGTTTCGAATGGCACCTGCTTCGGAGCTGGACGATGCACATAGTGAAGATGAAATACGTATTCTCATGAAAGAAAGCAATAAGAGCGGTTTAATTGATAACACTGAATTAGCACTTGTTGATAATATATTTGATTTTACGGATACAACCGCCCGTGAGATCATGATTCCGCGGACGGAAATGATCTGTCTCAACGCCAATCAGTCCATGCTGGAAAATATGGAGATTGCGAGCGAAAGCATGCGTACCCGGTATCCGGTATATAACGGAGACAAGGACCATATTATCGGCTTTATTCACATTAAGGATCTGATGCGTTCACAGCTAACGGACACCATATCCGTTATTCGTCCGATTCTGGCTGTGCCTGATACGACGCTGATTAGTGATTTGCTCAAACGTATGCAGCGCAGCAAGACTCAGATTGCTGTTCTGATCGATGAATATGGAGGAACCTCCGGTATGGTCACACTTGAAGATATCATGGAAGAGATTGTTGGTGAGATTCAAGATGAATTTGACCAGGAGCGTCCGACCATTGAACAAGTGAATGAAATGGAATACTCGATTGACGGATTAATGCTGATCGAAGAAGTCAGTGAACGATTCGGCATCGAGATGGATCGAACGGATTACGATACGATTGGCGGCTGGTTATATTCCAGAGTGGATGCAATTCCGCCTGAAGTGGGTCAATCCGTTGAGTATGATGGGTATTTGTTTATCATTAAGGAGACAGAACACAAGCGTATTTCGCGTGTGAATGTAGTGAAGCTTGAAATGCTTGTTGAAGGAGAAGGTGCGTAGCTTCTCGGTGAGCATGAAGTCCATGTTTTTGAATTTATCGATGTTCTTAAAGTGTTCTAAAGGTTCTTTACATGTAAGCCGCTACTATTTAGCGGCTTTTTTGATCGCTTTCTAACAAGTTTTTGTTCCAGGTTGACGTATGAAGAACCTCATGGTAATATTCAATTCAATTAAAGAAGAGGAGGCTTGTTCCTATGACTCATTCCATACGTCTTCGATAAGTAGATCAAAAAAGCTTATTTTTCCACAATCGTGGGCTTTTTTGATTTGCTTATTTTACGTATGGCGAGACATAGGTTTCGAAAGAGGTAGCTTATTTGTGCTATGCTAATTCGAAGTGTCTTCTATACGTGAGTAATGCAGATTTAAGTCCATAGTGGACTCGGATCTGCATTTTTTATTACACCCAAAATGCTTGACACAGAAAGGAGGGAAGACCT
The DNA here is from genome assembly GCF_052114825.1 of Paenibacillus sp. 2TAF8. Taxonomy (NCBI): domain Bacteria; kingdom Bacillati; phylum Bacillota; class Bacilli; order Caryophanales; family Paenibacillaceae; genus Paenibacillus; species Paenibacillus sp. 2TAF8. Next base: position 123,638 of record NZ_JBFRFN010000008.1, on the reverse strand, counting down.
CATGAGATATATGCATTGGTATTTCTTTATATAATCCCCCTTCTTAAATCGCAGGTCATCCTGCGAGCGTGTAAACTGCGATTTTTGAAGGAGGAACCTATAATGAGTTTGTTAATTAAAGCAAAAGAGATTGTAGTGGAATATTCGGGCCGTGAAGTATTAGATATTGAACATTTGGAACTTTATGAATACGACCGAATTGGTCTGGTTGGAGCCAATGGAGCAGGTAAAAGTACATTGTTGAGAGTATTGCTGGGTGAGATTCCCGAATCTTATGGGAAAGTAGTGAGGAACGGCAGTTTTGCTTATATCCCGCAGATGGAGCAGGACGGGGCTCAGGGGGAAGTGGATTACGCACTGGCAGGCAAGCTCGGCGTAAACCGATTGGATGGAGAACAGATGAGTGGCGGGCAGGAAACAAGGCTCAAGATTGCTCAGGCTTTGTCCAGTTCAGTGCACGGTATTTTTGCAGATGAACCCACGAGTCATCTCGATTCGGAGGCAATCCATTTCCTGATCCATCAGCTCTCTTTTTATACGGGAGCGTTGCTGGTCATCAGTCATGATCGGTATTTTCTGGATCAAGTGGTTGATAAAATTTGGGAGCTGAAGGATGGGAAGATTACCGAGTATTGGGGTGGATATTCCGATTACTTGGCTCAGAAAAATGAAAACCAGAAAAAGCAGGAAATCCAGTATCAGCAATATGTGAATGAACGAGAACGACTGGAAAAAGCGATGTCTGAAAAAAGGAATCAGGCACGGAAAATCGATCAGAAAGAGAAAGGGGCTGCAAGAAAAAATAGCTCTGATCACGGTGGCAGACTTGCTCATCAGAAATCTGTGGGAAGTAAACAAAAGAAACTTCATCAAGCCGCCAAAAATATGGAACAACGGATTGAAGCGTTAGGTGATGTCCAAGCACCAGAGGTGAATCGTACGATTCACTTTCGTCAGTATCATGCGTTAGAACTCCACAATCCATTTCCGATTATAGGAAAAGAGATGAACAAAGCATTTGGTGATACTGTCATTTTAGAAATAGCCTCTTTTCAATTCCCGCTTGGGGCTAAGATTGCGCTTACCGGTGCAAACGGTGCGGGGAAAACAACGTTGCTTAACATGATCTTAAACCGTGAACAGGGCATCACCATATCGCCTAGAGTAGAGATCGGTTATCTTGCGCAACATGCATACACACTTGACCGCCATCAGGTCGTCATGGAATTCATGCAGGAGAACTGTGACTATCAGGTATCGGAGATTCGAGCTGTATTAGCATCTCTCGGATTTTCTCAGCATGATGTACGCAAGCGATTAGCTGTATTAAGCGGTGGCGAGATCATGAAGTTGCAGCTGGCAAAAGTACTGCTTGGCCGATACAATATTTTGCTTATGGATGAACCGAGTAATTTTCTTGATCTTCCTGCAATGGAAGCGTTGGAGCACTTGATGAAAAGCTATGAAGGCACGATTGTTTTCATCTCACATGATGCACGTTTGATCGAAAATGTTGCCGATCAGGTATACGCTATAGAGCATAAACAAATCATTCGAATCAGGTAATCAGAAGATGATGTTGTTTGCATAAAGTAGATTTAGATTCCGCCGAATTAAGCCTATTCTTCATCATACGAGATGGATTATTTTAGGTTTCACGATTTTATTTATCTGGAAAATGTTTAAAGGACGCTACCGATTGAACCATCGGGCGTCCTTATTTTTTTGAAACCAGTTATCCATTCCGTCCGTTTAATAGATTACACCAAAAATTAAAACAGAGCTGAGGAGGAATGAAGATGCATAATATCCTTAGACGAGGTAGACAAATATGCCGTACGCCAATCTTGAAAGTAAGTTTGATTCTGGCTTTGACTGCGCCAGTTTTCCTTATCCTGTCTGCCGATCCGTCTGCAGTTGCAAGTCCGATCATCAACGTGACATCGGGAGCTCGAACCGCTCCGCCGCCACTCGAATCTCAGGAGTATTTCCTCCAATCAAGGGCTGCCAAACCCGTACATATCTATCAGGCGACTTGTACATTAACACGCGGAGACGGACTTCATGCCATCGTAAAAACAACGACTAGAACATTCAAAGACATGAAAACCTTGTCTGTGAATTATCGATTGGAGCGCTGGACAGGAACAGCTTGGGTAATGTTCGCAGGCAGCTCCTCAACACAGACCCAAATGAATCTTCTTCGATCCAATTCGGATTGGGAGGTCACATCCGGTTATTATTATCGTGTCACTAGTGTTCATACTGCTCATGATGGGATGACATCGGATCAGTCTACACATACATCACCTAGTGTATTGTTTTAATTTATTTTGATTTGGCAGGAGAATTTTGCTCCAGAAAATCGTTGGCGATTGCAAGCATCTCCTCTTCAGTCACGGTTCCAAACAGACTCATACTTAGAGAACCCGTCATCCACTGAATAGAATTGAAGGGTGGTCCCACATACATGAGTGCTTCACTATCATCTGCAAGCTTCACAACAGTGCTTTTCTGCAGTGATGTTTTCTCAAGAGACTGCCCTGGCTTAACGTATTCATAATCGAACTGGATAAGCTCGTCTATATCACTTTTACCTTGGATGGAGTATTTCACCCTCATCATATCGGACTCGTAATAGTTGTCAGGATTGACGGGATTCTCTGTATCCAGTACGAGTTCATATTTTATCTTGTCAAAACGGGCAGGAATGGCTTTGGATATAATAAATTCACCGATAAATCCATCACGAGCGATCTTTTCCGTAACCGCAACGGGGCGGAAAACATGTTTGTTGAGTTCAAAGGCAGGAATGTCTTCCGCTTCATCATGGATAATTGTGCTCGATTCAAGGTCGGGTGGTGGCGGTGTTTTGGCGGTTGAGGGATCGGGACTCAGATTTACAGACTTATCCTCAACCATGATCGATTTCATGCCATTTCTCCAATCCTTGATCGATTGAACAATAGGAGATACGGCTTGTGTTCCTGAGGGCAGACTGAAAATAACGGCTCCAATGGTCACAGAAGCTGCCACGATGCCCGATAGCTTGAAGGTGCGTATTCTACGTTTACGTGCCCCGATTCGTTCGATCTCTTTCTGTACTTTTTGCCAGGATTGCTGCATGGATTCCGTACGGAAGGCAGAAGGGGCGGAGGCAGCTTGCTGGAAAGCTTCATCAAACGCCTGCTCAAACGTTGCATCAAAGTATTCATCTTCCAGACCTGAATCGAATGGCTGTTCAAGCTTATTTAGCTTGCCTTTGCTCAATGCTTCCACCCCATTCCTTATGTAATTTCTTCTTGATACTACCACGTGCCCGGAATAAACGCTGTTTAACAATGTCTTCAGTTGTGTTCAACAACTCAGCGATTTCCCGATAAGAAAAGCCTTCTTTCCACCGTAACTCAACGAGTACGCGATATTCTGGTTTCAACTGGGAGAGATAATGCTCGATGGACTCCTGCATCATCTGTGTCTCCACCATGCTTTCCACCGAGACTGCTGTCTGGTTCATGGTCTCTATATCTATAAAGACACTGTCCGAGTCCAGTTGGTTACGATTATTTTTATTTTTTCTCAAATAATTTATTGCGGTATTCCGGGTGACTACTTTGAGCCAGGCTTTAAGTTTAACCTCATCTTCGAAGAGGGGTTTGTTTTTGATGATTTTAATAAAAGCTTCCTGAATAATATCTTCTGCCGCTGCACGTTCCTTGATGATATATACGATTAACCCATACACCATATTATAGTATTCGTAATAGACTTCTTCCTGAAGTACAGGTCCTAATTGATGAAAATCGGATGCAAGTAAAAGCTGGAGCCGATTGGCCATGGTGTTCTCCTTTCTGGTCAACAGTCCACAAACATTGGTATCATTACATTTTACAACAGATTATGGAAACGTTACAATGTCCGATAGACCTGATTACAGTCCTGAAAAGAGGGAGTTCTGGCCCTGTTTGATGTTTGCTGAAAAAGAAAAAACAGACGATCTTGCAAACCATGGAATCCATGTCAGCAAAATCACCTGTTTAATTTTAAGTGTTTAACGTAACGCAGGTTATAAATATGAAATCGTGGTTACACACAAGTTTTTTTTAAAACGCCCAATTTCCTTTCAGGAAAATCGGTTCACGGTCACCACTCGCTGTAATGCCATAGATATCAGTCTCGGGAGAACCCATCATGAAATCAACATGGGTTATGCTCGTATTCATGCCGCGTTCTGCAAGTTCTTCAGGAGACATCGTTTTGCCTCCTTCGATATTGGAAGCATAAGAGCTGCCGATGGCCAGATGACAGGAAGCGTTCTCATCATACAGTGTTGTGTAATACAGAATGCCGCTTTCCGAGATCGGAGAGTGGAAAGGTACAAGCGCAACTTCGCCAAGATAATGAGAACCTTCATCCATGGAAATGAGTCGCTCTAACGTTTCCTGACCTTGCTCTGCATGAAAGTTCACAATCCGTCCCTTCTCAAATGTGAGGGTAAACCGGTCAATAATGCTACCGCCGTAACTTAGCGGTTTAGTACTGGTCACTGTGCCGTTCACACCGTATTTCGCTGGAGCGGTGTACACTTCTTCCGTTGGAATATTGGCTACAAAAGGGGTGCCTTGTGCGTTTACGCTACCAGCCTGCGCCCAAATATGCCCTTCAGGAAGCTCTATCGTAAGATCTGTGCCTGGGGAGATGTAATGTAATGCATGGTATTTCTTGTTATTGAGCGCTACGGCTCGTGACTCCAGGCGTTCGATATGTTGTTCCCACGCAACGATCGGATCTTCAACGTCCGCGCGTACTGCGGCAAATATCGCATCCCAGAGCTGATTCATCTGTTCTGCTTGTGGAAGATCAGGGAATACCTTGGCTGCCCAATCCGGTGAAGGGCAAGCAATGCCAGTCCAGCTCATCTTATCAGCTTGCAGATACTGACGATATTTAGCCATCGCCTGACCAAAGGAACGCTGGTTCGCCGAGATTCTAGCCGGATCAATGCCTTTCATCAGATCAGGGCTGGAAGATAAAATCGTCAGAAAAACGGCATTATTCTCCGCAAGTTCCTCCATCTCTGCCGCATGCCACTTTGGAAGTTCATCGAAGGACTCCTTGGGAGCCATTTCAAAGCGAAGACGATTGACCGTTTCATCGGAGTATTTCACGATAACTTGTTTGGCCCCGGCTTCATATCCTTTGCGTACCAGTAGTTGCACAAGTGGTGCTGCATCAATCATGGCATTGATGACAAAAATCTGCCCCGGCTGCACGTTTGCCCCAACTTTGACAGCGAGTGCAGCGTATCGATCCAGCTTTTGTTTAAAACTTAACATCGAATGTCCCTCCATAATCTTTAAATATGAGTACGACGATTTTCAGGCACAGGAAAAGAGAGGAGAAATCTCCTCTCTATGCATGGAGCAAATTAGAATGCCCAGTTTCCATTTACGAAGATCGGTTCTTCGGCACCTTCCGAAGTGACACCATTGATGTTCATCTCACCGGAACCGATCATGAAATCAACGTGCGTCAGACTGGAGTTCATGCCATGTTCGATCAGCTCTTCCTTGGACATCGTTTTGCCGCCTTCCAGACAGAAAGCATACGCATTTCCGATTGCCAAGTGATTGGATGCATTCTCATCAAACAAAGTATTGTARAACAGAATATTCGTATCCGAAATTGGAGATTGATGTGGAACAAGGGCAACTTCGCCCAGATAATGTGCGCCTTCATCCATTTCGACGAGGTTCTTCAGTGCATCAAGCCCTTGCTCAGCAGTGTAATCAACAATGCGTCCATTCTCAAATGTGAGGGAGAAGCCATCAATCAGATTGCCACCGTAACTAAGCGGTTTTGTGCTGCGGACAGTACCGTTCACACCGGTTTTCAGCGGTGCAGTAAATACTTCCTCTGTAGGCATATTGGCAATAAACACATGTCCTTGCTCGTTTACACTGCCTCCCGATACCCAGATGTGACCTTCGGGAAGTTCGATGGTTAAGTCTGTACCTGGCGCGGTGTAGTGAAGTTTTTTATATTTTTTGCTGTTTAGCAAATCTGCGCGCGAGTCAAGGTTTTGCAAGTGAGTTTTCCATTCAGCGACAGCATCTTTTTCACCAATTCGTACCGTTTTGAAAATAACATCCCACAGGCGGTCCACTTGCTGCGCCTCAGGCAGATCCGGGAATACTTTAGCGGCCCATTCAGGGGAAGGGACAGCAACGATGGACCAGCTGAATTTATCAGCCATTTGATAGGCACGATATTTCTCCAGCGCTTTGCCGCGCACTTTCTGACTCGTTACGATGCGCTCCTGTGCAACTCCGTTTAGCAGATCCGGATTTTCCGCGATAACATGCAGGATTGCCGCACCTTCTTCAACAAGCTCTGTCATTTCACCTGCAAACCATTTCGGTTCAATGGAGAACGCTTCATCTGGAGCCAGATCATAGTGAAGTCGAGTAACCGTTTCGTCACTCCAGTTGACCTTGACCAGTTTTGCACCCGTGTTGTAAGCAGCCTTAACGATCAATCGTACAAAATGAGCTGCCGTGATTGGCGCATTTACGACTAAGGTTTGTCCAGGGTGGACATTGACACCTACTTTGACAGCCAGTTCAGCATATTGTTGCAGATTTGATTCAAAATTGTTCATGCTATTTTTTCCTCCAATGTGATATGAATATCGTAGCTGACGGTCTATTATAGTCCTCTTTGAAGTTTATGAGGAATCAGCATAGGGCCTTCATTGAATAATGTATACGTTGCTACGATATATATTGTACAATTAACCAATAATAATTACCAAACAGCTTTGCCAGAAAGTTGGAGAAAAGCGCCAAAAGAGAGATTTTTGGACGTTTTAATCGAGGATTTATTGAAGTGAGGCCTTAAACGAGAGATTAAAGGAGAGTATAAAAGTGAGTATTGAAATTATTCGCGCAGAAATGCGTCGTGAGGATGAAAAAAGTTTTGTAGGTAGCACGGTGTTCAAAACAGAGGGTAATAAATCCGTATATGAAATTACGTTTATGAGCAAGAACGGCAAGGATTGGGACTACAGCCTGCACTTCACGGAACAATCAGGTGACGAAGAAGAGTTACTGAAAATGGACGAGTTGCTTGAAAATGATGATGATTTGTACAATCAATTGCTGGATGCAGCCTTGGATGCTTACCCGGCTTAATGTAAAGTAAATGTTCTTGTTCTATTGTCCGGATTGCCTGACTATACTAGACGGTGTGTGCCTTGTGAAGGGTTCGCACCGTCTAGTTTATTTTTTGAGATTCCGAATAGATGTTCCAGAAAAGGGAAGTCTACGATATGAACTTAACCAGAGAGACAATTCGCCTGATGGGAGGTAATCGTGAATGGCATTTGACAATCTGATTACATCAGGAATGACCAGCGCCCAGGAAATTGCTCCTGATATTTTGAGCTTGCGTACCCTTTTTGTGAATGTCGTGTTCATTGGAAAACCAGGAAGCAGGAGCTGGGTCCTCGTGGACACAGGAATGTCAAAATTCACGAATCACATTGTTGATGTGGCAACCGAGCGTTTTCAAGGTCCGCCGTCTGCCATTATTTTAACGCATGGTCATTTTGATCATGTGGGAACGGTAATTGAACTGGAGCAATTCTGGGGAGTGCCGGTGTATGCGCATCCGCTTGAAATACCTTATCTTACAGGTTTGAAAAATTATCCTCCGGCAGACCCTTCCGTGGGTGGAGGCCTGATGGCGCAGTTGTCATTTACGTATCCGAACGAAGCGATTAATCTGGATGATCGGGTATTCAGTCTACCCCAAAATCATACGGTGCCAGGCACAAAGGATTGGAGCTGGATTCATACGCCAGGTCATACACCGGGGCATATCTCCTTGTTCCGCGAAGCAGATCAATTACTAATTGCCGGTGATGCGATTGTCTCGGTCAAACAGGAGTCGCTCTGGAGTGTTCTGCTTCAGGACAAACAGTTACACGGCCCTCCGGCGTATTTTACAACGGATTGGGAGGCAGCACATGAATCGGTTCAGCGGATCAGGCAACTGAAGCCGAGAACGGTTGTGACAGGGCATGGACATGTGTTAAGCGGAGAGTTACTACATGAATCACTCCGCCATCTCGACATGCATTTTGAAGAAGATACGGTACCCAAGCAGGGCAAGTATGTAGAATGAGACAACATAGACCCTCACTCGTGAGTGACTTGAAAAGCGATGAAGACCAACAAAGACTAACAAAGACCAACAAAGAGTGATCAAGGCAGCTGATTGAGCAGCTGTCTTTTGTTTTGCGCTCTATTGCACTCTAATGTTTAATTTGTTCTCGATCTCAGATTGTTCTTTTAGGCGCAATCATGATATAGTCGAGCCGTATAATATAACCTTAGTATGCAGGAGGTACATATAACGATGACACAACAGAATACAGCGTTTGAAGAACAATTTGGCGGCATTCCTGCGGTATGGCTGCGCTTTGGTTCATTTGAAGCAGCGGTGATTCCAAGCGTTGGCGCGAACCTGGTGGCATTTCGGGATACGGAAAAAGGATACAGCTACCTGCGCGAGCCGGATCAGGATCAGATGGATGAATTTATGGCGGCTCCAGCCGTATATGGTATTCCGGTTCTATCCCCGCCAAACCGGTATGAGGATGGTCGTTTCCCTTGGAATGGCAAAGTCTATCAACTGCCGATTAATGAACCTGCGACAGGCAACCATTTGCACGGATTTTTGCATGATGTGGCTTGGACGGTGGAAGGTTATGGATCCAATGATCAGGAGAGTTATGTCACGCTCAGCCAAAGTATTGGAGAAGGGCATGCTTTTTACAAATATTTGCCGTTTACATTCAGTGTAACGCTTCGTTACTCCTTGAGCAGTCATGGTCTGCAACAACAGCTGATCGTGAACAATACGGGCACAGAATATATGCCGAACCTGTTTGCTTTCCATACGGCGATCAAAGTTCCTTTTGCACCGGACAGTCAGTCTTCGGATTATACAGCGAAAGTGACCATTGGTCAGCGGCGTGAATTAAACGAACGTTCCCTGCCAACGGGAGAATTTCAACCGCTTACACCGGAAGAAGAGCAGCTCAAACAGGGTGGAGTCAGTCCGTTTTTTGCAGCTATGGATAACCACTATACCGCGGAGCCGCAAAATGGCCGTAACTATATGGAATTAACGGATCACCGCACAGGAGACAAGTTGGTATACGATGTGGGTACATCCTATAAACATTGGATGATCTGGAATAATAATGCCTGCAATGAATTTTTCTGTCCGGAACCACAGATGAATCTGGTCAATGCCCCGAATGTAGAAGGGATTTCTGCGGAAGAGATGGGACTTGTCGGCCTGCAGCCAGGTGAATTGTTTGAACAGACGAGCCGTTTATATCCGATTTCTGCTCATAAATAGACGGTGACCGATTGAACCCAGTCATAGTCAGTTTGTTTTGCACTACGCTTACAATTTTGTCGAAAAGGTGAAAACCTGCTCGTAAATCATGTATAATATGACGAGATACACAAGCTTTGTAGAGACCCAGACCAACATTTTGGAGGAGGACAAGCAAGTGGAATACCGCATTGAGAGAGATACGTTAGGCGAAATGAAAGTACCAGCTGACAGGCTGTGGGGCGCTCAGACACAGCGCAGTAAGGAGAATTTCCCGATTGGACGCGAGCATATGCCCATGGAATTGGTGCGTGCTCTCGCCATTTTGAAGAAAAGTGCTGCAGCCAGTAACCATAAATTAGGAAAATTATCAGCGGCAAAGGCAGATGCGATTGCTTATGCGGCAGACGAGATCATAGCAGGACGTATCGACGATCACTTCCCATTAGTTGTATGGCAAACGGGCAGTGGTACACAATCCAACATGAACGTGAACGAAGTCATTGCCAATCTGGGTAACCAGTTGCTGGAGCAAAAGGGCAAGGAAGAGCGCCTGCATCCGAATGATGACGTAAATATGTCACAAAGCTCCAACGATACGTTCCCAACGGCATTGCACGTCGCAGGTGTTCTTGCTGTGGAAGATCAGTTGTTGCCAGCGATTGCCGTGTTGAAAGCGACTTTTGCGGAAAAAGTGGAAGCGTTTAAAGATATCATCAAAATTGGACGTACTCACCTTCAAGACGCAACACCAATTACGCTTGGGCAAGAGATTAGTGGCTGGGAGGCCATGCTTGGTAAGAGTGAACGCATGATCCGCGAGAGCGTAGAGTATATGAAGGAGCTTGCGATTGGTGGTACGGCTGTAGGAACGGGAATCAACGCACACCCTGACTTTGGTGATCTTACTGCCAAGGAGATCGGTAAACATACAGGCAAAGATTTCGTATCTGCGCCGAACAAATTCCACGCCCTGACCAGCCATGACGAAGTTGTATATGCTCACGGTGCAGTAAAAGCGCTTGCAGCAGATATGATGAAAATTGCCAATGACGTACGCTGGCTCGCAAGCGGTCCACGCAGCGGTCTCGGTGAGATTCGCATCCCTGAGAACGAGCCGGGCAGCTCGATTATGCCAGGTAAAGTGAACCCTACACAGAGCGAAGCGATCACGATGGTTGTGACACAAGTGATGGGTAACGATGCGGCGATTGGGTTCGCGGCGAGCCAAGGTAATTTTGAACTGAACGTATTCAAACCTGTCATCATCTATAACTTCCTGCAGTCTGTACAGTTGCTTGCTGACTCCATCGTAGCATTTAATGACAAATGTGCTGTGGGTATTGAGCCGAACCTGGATCAGATCAAACACAATCTGGATAACTCGCTTATGCTGGTCACTGCACTCAATCCTCATATTGGATATGAGAATGCAGCTAAAATTGCAAAGCTTGCACACAAAGAAGGTTTGTCCCTGAAGGAAGCTGCGTTACAAACCGGACTTCTTACAGAGGAACAATTCGATCAATATGTAGACCCGGCTAAAATGATTGCACCAAAGGCCTAAACCGATTTTAGACTCTTTTGTGTGTTCATAATAATATCTATGAATAAAGTCCCGGAAAAGCGGCCTGCAAAGCAGGTCGTTTTTCTTATGTAATCGCATATTTTGCTTGTCAGATGATATCTATACATATAAAATACTAATGCAACAGATTTCATGCAATGATTCAGCATTCGTCTATATTTGGAGGGTTCCACGTTGTCTAAAACGAGAAGATTTACGATACGCTCCAAAATTGTATTGGGCTATCTTGTGGTTGTGCTCTTATTTGGTGTAGTACTACTAATCCTTTCGGCCCAAATCGATGTGTTGCAAAAGGAAAATGATTTTATTAGTCATCATGATCTGGATGTACATAATCTGACCAACGCGATTGAGAAAAACGTACTGGATATGGAAACAGGACAGCGAGGGTTCATGCTTACTGGAAAGGAAAGTTACCTAGAGCCTTATGATCAAGGTCTTTCCGAATGGAATACAAATTACGATCAGTTATACGCACTGATCAGTGATAATCCGGCACAACAGCAAAGCTTGCAAAATATTAAATCCCATATTAACCGTTGGATTGAAATTGCCGGTGAACGTTCCGTTCAGCTCAAGAAAGAAGGGGATCAGGATAAGGTTCTCGCTTTTTTTCAGTCCGATCCGGGGAAAACGGAAATAGATCTGCTTCGCTCCCAGCTGGCTACCTTCCGCAACACCGAAATTTTGCTAACAGAAGCAAGGGTGACGGACTTGGCTAACCGTAGCTCTACTTTGCTGACAATCATGTATACCCTGTGGAGTCTGATTGCAGCGTTGTCTATTGCCGCAGCTTTTATTGTTTCTGGCAACATCGTGAGAACACTTCAAGAGGTGAAGCAAACGATCAGCGAAATTTCTAAAGGAGGCAACTTGAAGCAACGTATACGTGTACGAACAAGAGATGAAGTGGCTGATCTTGCACATGAAGCCAATCAACTACTGGATGAAGTACAGGAGCAAAACCGGGTGAAGGACCAACTTAAAAGCGTTGCTACTCTTTTTCAAAACCCTAACACTTTAGAAGGTTTGTCACGCTTGTTCCTGAGTGAGCTTGCGACAATGCTAGAGATTCCGTATAGCGTGTTGTATCATTGGAAAGACAATCGGTTATTTCGCTCGGCAGCCTATGCAGGAGATGGGGAGAAGGAAAGCTCGCTTGGGAAAATATCACTTGCACCTGGTGAAGGGTTAGTTGGTCAAAGTGCGATTGAGCAGCGGGTGCTACGGATGAATGATTTACCGCAGAATTACATTCGAATTTCGTCCGGTCTGGGCCATGCTTCAGCGAGTTCGCTTACCGTTGTACCCATCCTGTTTGAAGGAAAGACCGTTGCGGTCGTAGAACTCGCTTCAATGAAGCCATTAACCGACAAGGCCATGGAATTGATCAAGGAATTAACAGTCATTTTCGCTGTTTCGCTTCACTCCACTGTCACTCGGATGGAACTCCAGCATCTTTACGATGAGTCACAGGTACTGAACGAAGAGTTACAAGCACAATCCGAGAAACTACAGCTTCAAACGGAAGAGATGCAATCTCAGACAGAAGAATTGCAGATGCAGACGGAAGAGTTAACCATGTTGAATGAACGATTGGAGAATCAGAAGGGAACGGCGGAGAATGCAGCCCAGGAACTTGCAGAAGCTGCTCATCAGTTGCGAATCAGTTCGGGATACAAATCCGAGTTTCTGGCTAATATGTCGCACGAGCTGCGTACACCTCTGAACAGCATGTTGATTCTCTCCGAGATATTGGCGGAAAACAAACATCATCATTTGAGCAGTGAAGAGCAGAACTATGCAGCTGTCATTCACAGATCGGGTAAAGATTTGCTTAATCTGATTAACGATATTCTTGATCTGTCGAAGGTTGAGGCTGGACAGATGGAAGTGGAATTTGATGATGTCTATCTCGATACGTTACCCGAAGTAATGAATCAGTATTTCTTGAAAACGGCCGAACAGAAAAAAATAGATTTCCGTATTCAGCTGCAAAGTCCACTTCCGGCTACGATCGAAACAGACGAGATGCGGATGCATCAGATTCTTAGAAATCTGCTCTCTAATGCGTTCAAGTTCACCAGCGAAGGCGAAGTGGCGCTGACCATTTCTCAGCTGCGCCTGATTGACCCGGAACACGCCGATCAGGAAACCGAAGTTATTGCTTTTTCCGTTAGTGATACGGGAATTGGAATTGCGGAGGATAAACTGCTCCAGATCTTCGAGGCATTCAAACAGGCTGATGGGGCAACGGCACGTAAATATGGAGGTACGGGACTAGGGCTATCCATCTCTCAATCCCTGGCTTCATTGCTTGGTGGTTCAATCTCGGCAACGAGCCGGTTGGGCCAAGGCAGTGTGTTCACGCTGTTTCTTCCTGTGAGTAGAAAAGACAAAATCATGCAGGAGGGACAAAGCTCCAGACTTTTCATAAATGAAGTAGCAGGAACTGTGTTGCAGGAAGGCGATCACCCTTCATCGCCTCAGTCACAGATGGATATGAAAAATATGGAGATCTTACTTACACCGCTGGAGGAATCTTTATTTAACGGCCGTCACATTCTGGTGGTGGATGATGATATCCGTAACGTTTACGCGCTCGCGAATGCTTTGGAACAGTATGGCATGCATGTGATCTCTGCCCAAAATGGAACGGAATGTCTGGACTTGCTGGAGCATGGAGATCTTAAACCGGATATCATTCTGATGGATATTATGATGCCGGAACTGGATGGTTACGAAACAACTCGTCATGTTCGGGAGCGTCTCGGTCTGACRGAAATCCCCATCATAGCACTCACAGCCAAAGCGATGAAAGAAGATCGAGAGAAATGTATCGCGGCTGGAGCTAACGACTATCTCAGCAAACCGCTGAATATTAAAGATGTATTATCCCGTATGAAATTATGGATGAATCACGTACAGCTGGAGATTTGATATGATCAGCTTGTTCATCTTTATATTTAAAGATAGGATGCATGTGTAAAACTTGTCGAACCTATGCCCGTGGCAGCATGATGATGCTGTTATCGGGGGCATAGGTTTATTTTTTTCTCATGTAAGCTTCTTCTCGAGAAATGATGTTATAATACTTAACAAGTAATTGGATTATTCTACTATTTTAATTTAAATTTTGGGCGTTTGAGGAGAAGAAAGCCGTTATAAACTATTTTTATTACATGAAAAGTCAATGATATGGGAGGTCATGTCCATGCAACTTACCGTTAAAGAAGCTTTGCAGGTATACCCGTTGTCTGAAGCCAAACTGATTGCAGGCCGGGATGGTACGTCACGGATGATGAAGTCTGTCAACGTCATGGACGCTCCTGATATCACAGATTGGATTAAATCTGGAGATATGCTGTTTACGACCGCTTTTATGATAAAAGATAGTGAGACAGATGCGCTTCGATTAATGCAACGTTTGAATGAACGTGGATGTGCAGGACTTGGCATCAAGCTGGGACGATTCTGGGAATCGATTCCCGAAGGTATAGTAGAGGAAGCGGATCGACTTCGGCTACCACTTTTGGAGCTTCCGTTCCAATTCACTTTCTCAGACCAGATGAACGCCTTGTTCAAAGTGGAACATGAACGTAGTCATCGGTTACTTCATGAAGTCGTGCAAAAACAAAAAAAGCTGATGCAGTTTGCATTACAACAGCAGCAACATCACAATGTATTTGCAGAAATGTCCACAACCCTCAACTATTCGATTGCCGTTATTGGTTCGCGCGGACATGTACTTTATGCAAACGATGATGTAATGTCGGACCATGGAGTTATGCAAGGGTGGCCCTGGAAATCAGTCATGCAACGGGTGAAGTGGAACCAAGGGAGCTGTTACCGTGTTCCGATCAAACAAAAGGACGAGGAGTACGGCTTCTTGCTGGTATATACGGATTCAGCTTTGTCTCTGCGAGCAGAGGAAGAACTGTTTCAGCAGGCTGCAGATGTACTCGCCTTTTACATGGATATGACTTACCGTGAGCATATCAACCCAACAGTTCAGGATGAAATGCGAACACTGCTTACCCAGTACATGGATCAGAAATTGACGATGCAAGAGCTCTTGACTTATAGCGAAAATAAAGGAGTGCACCTGTTACAAGGAACTTATCAGTGTGTGCTAACTACGCTGGAGCCCAATGTCTTCGCTGAGGGTAAACTACTCAAACAGATTCATCGTGAATTGCAGTACAATCCGCTAATGCAATTTGCTACTTCCCAGCATTTTCAGATGAATGAGGGTATCCTATCCATTTACAGTTGTCCGACGGGGCGGGATTATGGGGAGGAGTTATCCGCATTTCTCATCCATCGATTTGACGATGTGTTTGCAGCCCAAGAAGCCAAGGGAGCACCTGGGCCTCGTTTCTGGATTAGTAAAATGAAACATGAGCCGATATCACTGCGTGAAGCATATCATGAGTGCCTGGATACTCGTCAGCTGGCTCACAGGTTCGGCATGAAGGATCGAGCATTGCAATTTGAGATGTTGGAATTCGCTTATGTATTTCAGCATGTGCCGGAACAAATTATGGAGAATTACTGCAATAAAGTGCTCGAACCTTTACTTGCCAGAGATGGTGACCCTAATCAGGTACTTATGAGTACCCTGGAGTCTTTTATTGAAAATGACGGATTAATTAATGAAGCAGCCAAACAGCTTTATGTGCATCGTAATACGGTAACCTACCGTATGGAAAAGATCAGCAGTCTGCTACAAATGGACTTCAAGAAGTCAAATGATCTGCTCAAATTAAAGCTGGTCTTCACATTTCGTAAATTCGTGAGGGATGATAAAGATAGAACATCTGTTAGACATCGAATGTAATAACTTTTCCTCATGATGCTCTTAATGTGAGTGATACGCTGGATGATAAATTATACAGCTTTATGTTAAGTAAACAAACCGTACTTCCCTATCGGAAGTACGGTTTGTTTACGTCAGGGACAATTAGTTGAGAAAGATTCCGTGCACGAATAACAATTCACTCGCTATGTGTTATGTTATGTAACAAAATCACGTGAATATTATTGTCACAATAGAGGTTGATGAATAAAATAAGGAACAATAATCAATCAGAGACCGGAGGTTTTAACATGGATGATCTTATACATCACGTTAACAGCTGGTCTGATACACAGTTTGTGCAGACATTTGGCACTTTGTTCGAAGAATCAGCTTGGGTTGCAGAGCGTTCTGCTGTGTTAAGACCTTTTAGTTCATTGGAAGAGATGATGCAGGTTATGACACAACAAGTTCTTGCTTCGAAGTATGAAGAGAAGCTGCAGCTGCTGCGCAAGCACCCGGACTTGGGCGCACGAATCAGCATGAGCAGTAATTCGGTTCAGGAGCAGGCTGGAGCCGGTCTGGATTCTCTCTCGCCCGAACAATACAAGGATCTCAAACAGTTAAACGGAGAATATATAACTCAATTTGGCTTTCCATTCATCTTGGCGGTTAAGGGTCATACAGCCGAATCCATTCTGGAATCCATACGACATCGACGTGGGAGAAGTCCTCAGGAGGAATTCGAGACGGCATTAAATGAAGTGTTCAAGATAGCCGCCATACGATTGCGACAATGGTATGCGCTGGCAAGGGACGGATCTTAAGAATGATGACGAGAGAAGGTAGAAGGTGATGGTGTCTGATGCAACTGAATGCCGGCCGAATTACTACGCATGTTCTGGATACATCCATAGGTGTACCTGCCGCAGGAGTACGAATTGAACTATATACAGTAAAAAGGTTAGGAAACGACGAGGAACGTATAAGCAAGGTGAAGGAATCACTAACAAATCCGGATGGACGTCTGGACGCACCGTTGCTTCCGGAAGGGGAGCTTGAAGAAGGCGAATATGAACTGCGATTCCATGTGGATCAATATTTTGCACAAGCTCAAGCGGAGACGACACATGTTTTGTGGACGGTAGTACCTATTCGTTTTGCCGTAAAAGATACCGGGAGTCATTATCATATCCCTTTATTGATTGCACCAGGGGGATACAGCACATACCGGGGGAGCTGAATACAAGACAGAACGGGATAGGGGAGATTGAGATGGGAACGATTCTTCTCAAAGGCGCACAGCTCGTCACAATGAATGCAGAAGAGGATGTATTTACGGGAGACTTGCTCATTGAAGATAACAAGATCAAAGAAATTGCATTGCACGTCGATGAAACGTTAGCAGATCAAGTCATTGATGCGCGAGGAAAAGTGTTGCTGCCCGGCTTTATTCAGACTCATATTCATCTGTGCCAGACATTGTTTCGCGGACGTGCGGACGACATGGAACTGATGGATTGGCTGCGTAAACGCATCTGGCCGCTGGAGGCGGCACATGATGAAGAATCCGTATATTATTCCGCGATGCTCGGATTAGGTGAATTGATCTCCAGCGGTACAACGACGATTCTGGATATGGAGACCGTGCATCATACGGAATCCGCTTTTCAAGCGATGGCACAGAGTGGCATGCGGGTGATTTCAGGCAAAGTGATGATGGATCATGGGGATGAGGTTCCTGAACCTCTGCGCGAAAATACGGCGGATTCACTGCAACAAAGTGTTGATTTGCTGGAAAAATGGAACGGTTTTGGCGGGGGGCGCATTCAATATGCTTTCTGTCCACGGTTTGTTGTCTCCTGTACGGAGCAATTGCTGGTGGAAGTGCGTGACCTCTCCAATAAATATCATGTCAAGGTGCATACCCATGCTTCCGAGAATCGTGGAGAGATTGAACTGGTAGAACACGAACGGGGCATGCGCAACATCGTCTATCTTGATCACATCGGCCTGGCTACCCCCAGACTGGTTCTTGCACATTGTGTGTGGTTGAGTGAAGAGGAAAAGGAGATTATTCGTAAACGTGGTGTCAAAGTAACTCATTGTCCCGGTTCCAATATGAAACTTTCCTCCGGGATAGCGGACATCCCCGACCTGTTGAACCGACAGATCGCAGTGGGAATCGGGGCAGATGGCGCGCCTTGTAATAATAATCTGGATATGTTCCAGGAAATGCGTATGACCGCTCTGATTCAGAAGGTGCCACATGGGCCTACGGTGATGGATGCCAGAACCGTGCTACATATGGCAACGATGGGAGGTGCGGAAGTGCTGGGCATGTCGAGAGAAATCGGCAGTCTTGAAGTTGGCAAAAAGGCAGATATGATCCTGCTGGATCTCGATGATTTCCACACTTACCCATCCTATGAGACCGATATTTACTCCCGTGTGGTTTATTCCGCAACCCGAAGCTGTGTGGATACGGTTATTATCGATGGCAGCATTGTATTGAGTAATCGCAAGATCCAGACCATTGACCGTAGTATCGTACTGAGAGAGTCAGATAAAAGCATTGCTCGCCTAATGAAACGAATGTAAAGGAATGCAGTAGTACACCGACTATACTGACCATTAATTTATCAATTATGGAGACGTCAAAGGTTGAAGGTCGAAAGGTGGGGCTCAGATGGATATGCATGATCTGTGTGCTATTGCGGTTCGGGGATGTCGGAGCGTGCTTGCTACCGCGATCAAAGTGGAGGGTCATGCTTACCGTAAACAAGGCGTCTCCATGCTGATCACTGAGGATGGCAGGATGTACGGCAGTATCAGCCCGGGCTGTCTGGAGAGTGATTTGCAAGCTCGGGTAAGCCGGGTGCTGGAGACGCAGCAACTGGATCTGGCCACCTACGATATGCGGCCTGAAGATGACTTCTCTTGGGGAGAAACGATCGGTTGTGGTGGCCTGGTTATAGTGTTGCTGGAGCCTGTCTGCGGGGAGTTACAGTACATTATGCAACAGATGAAGCAGTGTTTTGATGCGGGTTCAGCAATTACCCTTATCCGATCATTTGATGAAGGTTACAGTGAGGTTACGTATGAATGGTTTGGAATAGAGGCAGGGCAAGAGCACTTTTCGATACTGAAGGAACAACCTGATTTTTTGGAAAATGAGTTGTCAAATCTTCAGTTTCCCAAGGTTGAGGCGAATCCGTGGGATCTCCCCCCACATATCACATCGCTTTACATGCCCAAACCACGTTTGATTATCGTTGGCGCCGGTAATGATGCCTTGCCTGTTGCCAGATTGTCTAAGTCTGCTGGATTCCATGTGGTCATCACTGACTGGCGAGATACCTTCTGTACACCTGAACGATTTCCTGAAACAGAGCTGGTACAGGGGTTTCCCCAGGAGGTTTTTCCAAACCTAAACATTAAGGAGCAGGATTATCTTATCCTGATGAGCCATCAATTCCCGCGGGAACGCGAAATGTTAGAACTGCTCGTGGGCAGCAAATACGCGTATCTCGGCATTATGGGTTCACGTACCCGAACGTCTCGTTTACTCGACGGTTTGCCGCCACTAGATCATGTGCATAGTCCGGTTGGTTTGTCCATCGATGCAGACGGGCCGGAGGAGATCGCGATCAGCATTGTTGCTGAACTGATTGCATGCAGACGGCAAATGAATACGACTGGGAATTCCACATTGATGGTCGAAAAAGGGAGCGGAGTTTATGCAAACGACCGGTATCGTTCTGGCGGCGGGGAAGAGCAGAAGGCTAGGACGAGATAAACTCTCTGTCATCATGCCGGATGGAAGAGCGCTGGCTGCTTGGACACTGGAAGCCGCCCTGAACTCATGTTTGGATCAGGTTGTCTGTGTAGTCAGGCCAGAGGACGGCCTTGAATGGTTGCCCTTAGAGAGACTTCAGGCATCTGCTTACACGTATAATCCCGAATCCCGATTACGTATTGCATTATGCAGAGATTATGCTGGCGGAATGGCGAACTCTCTTCATTGCGGTATATTAACAGCCATGGAGTATAGGCCGAAAGGCATTCTGATCCTGATGGCAGATCAGCCTCTTATAACAACAGATGAGATCAATCGTATCCCTGCGGTATTGGGTCTTAACCCAATGTGTGATTATGCTGCGGGCACGGACGATGAGGGAGGTAAACCGCCGGTTGCTTTTCGCTCCCATATGTTCGGTCCGTTATTGTCCCTGCATGGAGACGAAGGAGCACGTAAATTGCTTCGTAACCCTAAATATCAAGGTGTACATGTACCTTTACCCCAAGAGAGCTTCTGGGATGCTGACACAGAGCCGCAATTGCAACGGATTTTGGATTATGCAGAAGAGCGGATGTGGAGGGAAGCCTGATATTAACGCCATGAGTCGGTTTGGGAGACAACCCAGAACCCTCGAGGAAAAGAGAAAGAATAAAGGAGGGGGAGCCATGGTTAAGCCGGGGTACGGCTCTGGTGCACAGCCCTCTGTGTGGCAACCAGATAGTCTGCAAGAACTGCAAATCATTCGAGAACAGCTTGAAGGAACTTGGTGTTACGCGGCAGGAGGAACGTTGTTACGAACCCAGTGGGAATCAGAAGTGAAAGTTCCACCTGAACATCTGGTTAGTTTGTCCCGTATTCCCGAGATGAGCGGAATATCTGTTCATGAAGATGAGATTGTGATCGGAGCCATGACCCGTTTAAAGGAATGTGTAACAGATCCTTTGCTTCAGCGGCTTCCTATTTTGCACGAGTCAGTGTTGACTATTGCCGCTCCTTCTGTACGAAACCTGGCGACCATCGGTGGAAATGTCGCATCAGCTGTCGGGGATTCATTACCGGCTCTGCTAGTCTATGATGCGGAGCTACACTGGCTGACCTGCAATGGCATGGAGACTCAAAATGTGAGGTCATGGCTACTAGATGGACGGGATAGAAGGCTGAATGCAGAAGATGTATTGGTCTCCATTCATATTCCGTGCAGACATGCAAAAGGAGACCTGACGTCTTGTGATTCTGAACAAGGCATTTACGAGTCCGATCAACCAATCACGGAACGAAGCCAGCAAATATTCTTTTACCGTAAATTAGGCCGCAGAGAGGCGTTTACTGCCTCGCTTGTTACCGTAGCTTTACTCGGGGAGATTAGCCCGGATGATGGGCAATGGACCCGGATAGCCATTGCTGCGGGTGGTGGCTCCGGTATAGCGGTGAGACTGACTGAGACGGAGCAATGGATTCGAACAGCTAAAGCAGATGCTGCTCAAGCTGCCGGGCTTGCCGCCCATGTTGCTGGCGAATTTGCTTCCTATACGGATGCTTTTGCAACCGAAACTTACAGGAGACAGGCAGCGGGAAATTTACTTGGAGCCGGTCTATGGCAGGCTTTTCAATCCATGGTTATCTAGGATGCCGAGACAAGAGCAGTATCTATGTCGTTATCATCAAGGCATCTAGGGAATCAACGATTCGAGGTTCGGAAAAAGGAGCAATGGAAGGTGGGGAGACATCATGCTGATTAACCGGGAACAGAGCGGAAAACGCTGGCACCTGCGGCCGGATGGCCCTCCAAAGGTAACGGGGCAACTGCAGTATCTGACCGATATGGCCTTGCCTGACATGATCTACGGAAAAGTGTTGCGAAGTGCTTACCCCCATGCGCGGCTACTGTCCGTTGATACATCGGAAGCGGAGGCGATGGAGGGTGTATATGCGGTGTTAACGGCTAAGGATGTCCCTGGGCTTAACCGATTCGGGATTGCGACACCCGATCAACCCGTGTTCTGTGAGGATGTTGTTCGCTATGTTGGTGATGCGATTGCTGCTGTTGCGGCCGTTTCACCCGAACGTGCCTTACTTGCCTTGGGAGCTATCCGGGTGCAGTATGATGAGCTTGAACCGTTGGATAGCACGGATGCTGCACTGGCTCCGGGGGCACCGGAGCTTCATCCGCATGGACCAGGTAATGTGTTGCATCGTACGGAGATCAAACGTGGAGATGCAGAGCAAGCTTTTGAGACATGTGATTATATTGTAACGGAGACCTATTATACCCCGAGACAAATGCATGCATATATGGAGACAGAAGGTGGCCTGTTTGTGCCGGATGAGGAGGGGCGTCTTCATGTCTATGCGGCAACGCAGCATGGGTATAAGGATCGTATGCAACTCGCACGTATTATTGGTTGTCCGGAAGAACATATTCGAGTAGTCTCTTCACCCATTGGTGGGTCGTTTGGCGGGAAGGATGAACTGAACGTACAACCTTACGGTGCGCTGCTTGCGTTGAAATGCGGCCGTCCTGTCAAGATGCACAACTCGCGTAAAGAGTCGGTACGGGCAGGATTAAAACGCCATCCGATGAAGATCGAGATGAAGACTGGCATCAGCCGTGAGGGCATTTTGCAGGCGCATTGGGTTCGTATTACGGCAGATACCGGTGCTTATGCTACTCTTGGGGCACCCGTATTAAACTTCTGTACTGAGCATTGTATGGGGCCGTATTTGATTCCGCATGTGGATGTAGAAGGGGTATCTGTATATACGAATAATGGATTATCAGGCGAGTTTCGCGGTTTTGGAGGGAATCAGGCGATCTTTGCGATGGAGGGTCAGATGGATCGTCTGGCACAGCTGGTGGATATGGACCCTTGGGAGTTACGCAGGCGTAATTTGCGGCAGAAATATGATCCAGGCCCTTTGAACCAGCGCATCCTGCCCACGGATGGACTATCTCAAGTATGGGAGGCGCTGGACCGCTCCGAATTATGGCAAAAGCATCTTCATCCCAAAGCTGACCCAGAACGTCCTCCGTGGATTAAACACGGAGTCGGTGCGGCCATCGCAATGCATGGCGCCGGGCTTGGATACGGCATTCCAGACCCTGCAGGCGGACGCTTGTCTCTGAATGCTGAGGGTAAGATTGAAGTGGCTTTTAGTTACGAGGAATTTGGGCAAGGTCTTGTAGCCACACTGGAGATTATGCTCTGTGATCTGTTCCAGTGCCAACCATCGGATCTGAGCATTGTTATTGGGGATACAGATCGCGTGCCTCATAGCGGCTCCAGTACGGCATCCCGTTCCACCACGATGGCTTGGATGGCCTTGCAGCGCCTGCAGCATGGTTTCCGTTCCAAGCTGCTTGATGTTGCTTCAGAAATTACAGGTATCTCGGCCGCGAAGCTGGTGACAGGGCCAGGGGGAGTATGGATAAAGACAGAGGAATCTGTATCAGCCTCTTCCTGCCCAGTCGTTTCCTATGGTGAGCTTGTGAAGCAGGGAGAAGCGCAGGAGTGGATTTTTGATACCAGCTTTCATTATCCCACCACGCCGGACGATGTTATGGGGGGGCATTACCTCTATACGTATGCCGCGGTGGTTGCAGAGGTAGAGGTCAATACACTGACCGGCGAAACCAAACTGCTGGATACACGGCATATTGTGGCTGCAGGGCCGGTAATCAATCCGATGGGGTATGTAGGTCAAATTGAGGGCGGCAGTGTAATGGCGCTTGGATTTACGTTAACCGAGGATGCCGTCATGCAGCATAGTCGTTATGTTACGACCAATTTGGACACCTATTTGATTCCAACGATTAAGGATATCCATTCGCAGCTGGAGGTGGAGGCGATTGAAGATTTACCTGAAGGAGATGCATTCGGGCCGAGAGGCATTGGCGAGATTGGTTCCGTTGCGCTTGCACCAGCTATTACAGCGGCGATTCATCAGGCAACAGGTGTATGGGTTAACCAGCTTCCCGTGCAGCGTGAGCAGCTTAGCACGGCATTGAATTTTCTTTTGCCAGAAGGAGTGAAGCCATCATGATCAACCAACCCCTCAAACAGGAATGGAGCGCTGTGGTGAATGGACAGTCAACACAACTCATCGTTTCCCCTGGAACCCGACTTGTCGATATTCTGCGGAATCAATTACAGCTAACCGGAACCAAGGTGTCCTGTGAGGTTGGACGCTGCGGTGCATGTATGATCCTTATGAATGGAGAGCCGGTCAATGCCTGTCTCGTTATGGCTTATCAATGTGAGGGCAGTGAGATCACGACAAT
Organism: Paenibacillus sp. 2TAF8; assembly: GCF_052114825.1. Taxonomy (NCBI): domain Bacteria; kingdom Bacillati; phylum Bacillota; class Bacilli; order Caryophanales; family Paenibacillaceae; genus Paenibacillus; species Paenibacillus sp. 2TAF8. The sequence goes on along the minus strand of NZ_JBFRFN010000008.1, from coordinate 99,760 downwards.
TGAAGGACTTCATGGTGAGAAAAAGGGAGAGCTTCACCCGATTCAACAAGCCTTCGTGGAAGAAGGAGGATTCCAGTGTGGATACTGCACCCCGGGTATGATCATTTCCACCAAGGCTTTACTGAACGAGTGTGCAAATCCTTCGCAGGAACAGATTGAATCGGGGTTATGCGGCAATCTCTGTCGTTGTACAGGATACGGCGGGATTATACGTGCGGTAAACAGGGCAAGTGAGCGTTGCGGAGCTAAAGTTATGAATGAAATCCCGGTGAAAGAACAAGTTAGCAACGCAGCAGTCAACATTTTTAAAACAGATATGGCGGAAACCTGAATATCCGAAGCAGAAACAAAACTTAGTTTTTTCACTAAATAGTGGTAATATTAAAAATAATAGAGAATTCTCTGCGAGTGGAGATAAAGCTCTGCCCGTAGAAAGTTCTTATTTTTTTGTGGGGTGATTATACGGGATGTACCAAGCAACTATAACATTTGAAATGATTAAGGCAAAAAAAGCAAGTAACGTGAGGGTTATGGTTATTTACCCGAACAATACGATCGAATATCATGACGTTTCTTCATCTGATGCAAATTACCGTTTGAATATAACGAAAAACGTAGAAGAGCTCGCTTTGGACAAAAGCAATGACACTTCACCGGAATTCATGATTACTTGGATGTCAGGAAATAAGAAAAAAATTCAGTATGTTTATTCAAGTGTCAGATGAATAAAGAGGTTAGATACATAAGGATGCATAAAGTGTGAAAAAAACAAATTAATTCAAAAAAATTAAGCGTTTTCGGAATGTTGGTTTGTGAATTTTTCTTGTGACAGAGTGATTATATTCTCTTGATAAACATAGATAAACTTGTTCAAAATAACCATATATTTACAACTTTATCTATTCATGATATGTTTAAGTGTGAAAGCGCCATCAAGATTGGAATTATGCACATTTCGCTCTCACATTTTATATGGAAAGGGAGATGGAAATGAAGTTCGGAATGAAGATGGGAACGAAGAATGGATGGAGGATTAGTGTTCAAAAGATACTCGCCGTGATGTTAGCATGTGTGATGTTGATTGGCGTGCTGACCGTTCCTGCACCTGCGCAAGCGAATGCGAATGCCCCGCTGTTGACCATTGAGGGCGAAGATGCAGAGCTAACCTCAGACTTGCAAGTGGTTAACCAAATTTACGGACAACCTAAACCCGGCTATTCGGGCAGCGGGTTTGTTTGGATGCAGGGCTCAGGTACGATCACCTTAAACGTGACGGTTCCCGAGACAGGAATGTACAGCATTTCCACCCGCTATATGCAGGAGCTTAGCATGGATGGCAGGCTTCAATACCTGGCGGTAAACGGGGTAACCAAAGGTTCTTACATGCTTCCGTACACGACGACATGGTCGGACTATGATTTTGGTTATCACAAATTAAACAAGGGTAGCAACAGTATTCAACTGAAGGCTGGCTGGGGATATGCTTATTTTGATACTTTTACGATCGATTATGCCGATCTTGATCCGCTGAATGTGCAGCCTATACTCACGGATTCTCAGGCTACACCGGAAACACAACGATTAATGAACTATTTAACGGAGGTATATGGACATAACATCATTTCGGGTCAACAGGAGATCTATGGAGGAGGGAATGACGGGAATTCAGAGCTGGAGTTTGAATGGATTCATGATTTGACGGGTAAATATCCGGCTATCCGTGGTTTTGATTTTATGAACTACAACCCGCTGTATGGCTGGGAAGATGGTACAACCGATCGCATGATCGACTGGGTGAATAACCGTGGAGGTATTGCAACTGCCTCTTGGCATATCAATGTACCACGTAATTTTAATACGTATCAGCTTGGTGATTTTGTGGATTGGAAAGAGGCGACCTACAAACCGACCGAAACGAATTTTGATACAGCCAAGGCTGTAATCCCGGGTACGAAGGAATATCAATACGTCATGATGACGATAGAGGATTTGGCGGAGCAGCTGCAGATTTTACAGGAAAACAATGTGCCGGTCATTTTCCGTCCGTACCATGAAGCAGAAGGGAACGGAGGATTGAACGGGGAGGGAGCTTGGTTCTGGTGGGCTTCTGCTGGAGCGGATGTGTATAAAAAGCTATGGGATATGATCTATACCGAGCTGACCGAAACATATGACCTGCATAATCTGATCTGGACGTACAACAGCTATGTATACAGTACTTCTCCATCTTGGTATCCTGGGGATGATCAGGTGGATCTGGTGGGATACGATAAATACAACACAATTTACAACCGTTATGATGGATTGTCGGGTGTGCCGAACGAGGATGCGATTAGCTCTATTTTCTATCAGCTGGTGAATCTGACCAATGGCAAGAAGATGGTAGCGATGACAGAGAACGATACGGTTCCAAGTGTGAAGAATCTTACCGAGGAAAAGGCGGGGTGGCTTTACTTCTGTCCATGGTATGGTGAACATCTGATGAGTGATGCATTCAATTATCCGGCCACATTGAAAGCACTCTATCAGAGCGATTACGTGATCACTCTGGATGAGTTACCGGATCTGAAGGGGAATCAGCCGAATCCAGGTGCGGTCATCTCACCCGCAAGTGCCACTTTTGATAAAGAAGCAAGTCATGCACAGAATATCACGATTTCCCTCACCTTGAACGGGCATCAGCTTACACACATTTCACAAAAAGCGGTGAATCTCGTATCCGGGCAGCATTATACGGTATCGGGATCAACGGTGGTGTTAAACCAGTCTTATCTAACAACGTTACCTATAGGTCAGACGAGTCTGACGTTCCATTTTGACGGAGGTAAAGATGCCGTTCTTAAGTTAAATGTCGTGGATAGTTCGGTAGTTGTTGTGCCACCAGACAGTAACTTGACGATCCAGGCCTATAATGGCAATACAAGCGCTTCGACCAACGGGATTGCTCCCAAATTCAAACTTATCAATTCCGGCGAGACCGCCATTAACCTGAGTGATGTAAAGGTTCGGTATTATTACACGGTTGACGGGGAGGAAGCTCAGACCTTTTGGACGGATTGGGCAAGCATTGGAAGTGCTAACGTCACCAGTACGTTCGTCAAGTTGGCGAATCCTGTGGCGGGAGCTGACTATTATGTTGAGCTGGGGTTCACCAGCAGTGCAGGCACGTTGCATCCGGGCGGAAGTGCAGAGATCCAGGCGCGTTTTTCGAAAAACAACTGGACTAATTACAACCAGGCGGATGACTATTCCTTCATGGCAGCGGGAAATCAATATGTGAGCCATAGCAAGGTTACCGGATACGTAAGTAATCAGTTGGTATGGGGAATGGAACCTTAAACCATAAAATGAAACAAGACTGGATCAGTTGGTTGCTCAACGGGTTCAGTCTTGTTTGGTTCTGCTCGAAGAGGAAAATGGAATAAATCAGGGGAAAACAGTTGCTTTAATAGTCATAATTAATATTATGTAAACTTATATTTTTCGATGTCCTTTATAGATTGTGTCTATGGCATTAAGAAAAGATAAAGTCCTGATTAATATTAAAATCGACCCTCTGGTTGGATCAATTCAAGGATGGAAGAATGACCTCAACTACAGTTCGCAAATTCCATTTTATTAGAGCAGTTTAAACCGGATGAATTTTCACGAAAATCGTTTTCGATTCTGCCGGAAGATGTGCAGCTTCTGTTTCTAACTTTTGCTCAAAACGGCATTCTTACTCAGGTTACAGCTTCAGAAGCAAAGCAAGGTGACATAACTTCTTGAACAAGTGATAGGAAGAAAACTACGTTGAAAATTGGAAAAAGTATTAATTTTAGAACGAGTAAAAAGAGTGATGTTCTTACTCTATGCGTGTCTAAAAATAACTAAAAATCAACGAATTAATAAATGGGAAAATTAGCAAATGAGTCGATAAGAGGTTGCTGCTACGCCGTTTATAGATTGATTTGATATGGATTTGCGATAGATTTTCAGATGACCTTCACGGTATGCTGTGAAAAACCAGAAGGGAAGTGGCAACCATGGAACGCGAACTGGCGTTGGAAATTGTGCGAGTAACAGAATTGGCGGCTTTAGCTTCTGCCCCTTGGATGGGAAGAGGCGACAAAAACAGTGCAGATGAAGCGGCTACTTTAGCCATGCGTGCCATGTTCGATTCCGTGTCCATTCGTGGCACGGTCGTGATTGGGGAAGGTGAGATGGATGAAGCCCCAATGTTGTACATCGGTGAAGAGGTAGGAAATGCAGAAGGGCCGGAGGTCGACGTCGCTGTTGATCCTTTGGAAGGCACAGAGATCGTAGCCAAAGGCTTGAACAATGCGCTGTCGGTCATCGCGGTAGCGGGAAAAGGAAATCTGCTCCATGCTCCGGATATGTATATGGAGAAGTTGGCTGTGGGTCCTGCGCTGGTAGGGAAGGTCAGCATTGAAGATCCGGTTGAGGTGACCTTAGAGAAGGCTGCAGTTGCTCTGAACAAAAACATCTCCGATCTCACCGTGATGATTCTGGATCGTGTGCGGCATGAGAGTACGATCAAGACGCTGCGCAAAGTTGGCGTGAGGATCAAGTTCCTTAGTGACGGTGATGTTGCCGGGGCCATGGCTCCAGCATTTCCGGAAGCGGGAATTGATCTGTATGTTGGTTCAGGCGGAGCACCCGAAGGTGTACTGGCTGCTGCAGCCTTATCTTGCCTGGGAGGCGAGATTCAAGGTCGATTGATGCCTGCCAATGCAGATGAATTCCAACGCTGCTTGCAGATGGGAATTGACAATCCTTACAAGGTGTTAACGATGGAAGACATGATCGGTACCGAGGATGTTATTTTTGCCGCAACGGGAGTAACCCCTGGTGAAATCCTTGGCGGTGTGCGTTACCTTGCAGATGATCGAGCCGAGACGGATTCGATTGTCATGCGCGCCAAAACTAAAACGATTCGGTTTATTCGTTCCCAGCATTTCCTGCCTAATAAGGAGGTACTGCATAAGGTTCGTAAACTTCAGGCATCCTCTGAGCCATCAAATCGTACTCGAAAACTGACTAAAGCGATGGAACAGGCCGAATTTAGTCAGTCGACTAAGGAACCAGTCGTAACAACGAATGGATAAGAGAGTTTCTTCTTAATTAATAGAAATCAACTGTGCGCTAAGTTATTGACAAAAAAGAATGAGGAAAAGGTTAATCCTGAATTCCTCATTCTTTTTGTTGTTTTAGCATTGACAACGGTTACATGGCATGAGAAAATGTACGCGCGTACATAAATGGATATTGAAATGGTTTCTAACTTTGCGCATTCATCTGAAGGAGGTGAAAGACATGGCTTCTCGTAGAGAAGTCGCTGAGCTCGCCGGGGTTTCCGAAGCGACGGTATCCAGGGTTTTAAATGGCGTTGGACCGATCAAGGAAGAGACTCGCCGCAGAGTGCTTGAAGCATCCGAGAGATTAGGCTATGTACCCAGTGCACTTGCCCGCAGCTTTGCCAGAAGCAAGAGCGGCAATTTGGGCGTTGTATTGCCTTATGTACCGAAGGCACATCTGTTCTCGGCCTATTTTTTCTCGGAAATGTTAAGTGGTATCGGAAGCAAAGCGAGAGACAACGGCCTTGATCTGCTGGTCATGTTCCAAACCGCAGGTGAGACCATGAATTATACGGATCTTTTTCGCAGACAGAAGATTGATGCCTGTATCATTCTTGGTGCAAGACATGATCAGGATGAGCTGGCAGCCATGCAGCAACTAGATCGGGAAGGCCATCCGTTCTGTGTGTTGAACCAGCATTTTGCAGGCGAATCGTTTACGGAAGTCGATGCCGATCATGTCGAGGGAAGCAGGCTTGCTATAAGCCATCTTGCAGATCAGGGGTATCGCAGAATCGCCTTTTTGAATGGGCCAGACAGCTATTCGAACAGTCAGGATCGGCTGGAGGGCGTGCGATTGGGTCTGCACGAGGCGGGCATGGAGCTGGATCCAAGCTYGCTGTTTGAAGGAAATTACAGCAGGCGGAGCGGAATTGAGGCGGCAGCTATTGTAGCTGAGCGTTTGCATGAGATTGATGCAGTGTTTGCAGCGAATGACCGGATGGCAATTGGCGTGATGCATGGCTTGCGGGAACGAGGGGTACGGACCCAGGATTTCCCGGCGTTCGTTGGTTATGATGACTCCGATGCGGCCGAGATGGCGGTTCCGGCGTTGAGCAGCATCAGGGTTCCCTTTTTCGAGATGGGAGAGCTTGCTGTGTCAAAGTTGGTGCAAGGTTCTAATGGTGCAACGGATGCCCTGGGAGTAAAAGGATATCATTCTCATGTTACTTATGACTCTCCAAGAACGCTGTTGCCCACTGAATTGATTATTCGTGCTTCTTCCAGCCGACATATTTGAGCTTAGCTATTCTATAAAAGTTTTCTACATTCTATCCAAGGAGGAAATGAACATGTCAAAACGTCTTCGTGTAGGAATGGTTGGATACAAATTTATGGGGAAGGCTCACAGTAATGCATATCGCAGTCTGCCGATGTTTTTCCCATCTGCTCCGTTGCAGCCCGAAATGTCGGTGATTTGTGGTCGGAATCAGGAGGGAGTTCAGGCGGCAGCAGACCAGTTCGGATGGTCGGAGAGTGTTACGGATTGGCGAGAATTGGTCAAACGGGATGACATCGATCTCATTGACATTAATGCTCCAAGTGATGCTCATAAGGAAATTGCGCTGGAGGCGGCACGTCAAGGCAAGCACTTGTTCTGTGAAAAACCCCTCGCGCTTTCGCTGACTGACTCTCGTGAGATGCTTCAGGCTGCAGAAGAGGCTGGTATAACGCATATGGTTGGTTTCAACTATCGTTTCTCTCCAGCAGTACAGCTGGCGAAGGATCTGATCGAGAGCGGACGTTTGGGCAAAATCTATCATTTCCGTGCGTTTTTCCTCCAGGACTGGATTCTGGACCCGAACTTCCCGCTCGTATGGCGTCTGCAAAAAGAAGTCGCAGGCTCCGGTTCACACGGTGACCTCGGCGCACATTTAATTGACCTCGCTCGTTTCCTCGTTGGAGAGTTCCAAGAGGTCATAGGCATGAGTGAAACGTTCATTAAAGAACGTCCGCTCGCTTCCGAGATGACAGGTCTTAGTGCCAAAGGAAGTTCGAGTGCCGATGCACCGAAAGGTGAGGTAACGGTGGATGACGCTACGTTGTTCCTGGCGAGATTCGCAGGCGGAGCACTTGGCAGTTTTGAAGCGACACGTTTTGCAGCCGGACATCGAAGCACAAATTCTTTTGAGATTAACGGCAGCTTGGGCAGTGTGCGTTTTGATTTTGAACGGATGAACGAACTAGAAGTTTATTTTACGAAGGATGACGAGGATGTCCAGGGCTTCCGCCGCGTACTCGCTACAGATCCTGCACATAAATATGCCGAAGCCTGGTGGCCTGCAGGGCATACGATTGGTTTTGAGCATACGTTTACACATGAGATGCTGGAGCTTGTCACCGCCATTTCCGAAGGACGTCAGCCGTCTCCGAACTTCCATGATGGAGTTGCGTGTCAGGCTGTATTGGAAGCGGTGGAGCGTTCGGTAACGGAGCGCCGCTGGGTAACCCTTGAAGAAATGTAACGACGTAATGTAAAAAGGTAATAACGAGATACGGAAATCAAAATCGAATGAATCGAAAGCGAGGATCTAGCAATGAAAAAAGCACTGATTGTATGGGGCGGCTGGGATGGACATGAGCCGGAGCAGGTAGCAGCCATTTTTGAACGCATTTTAAAAGAAGAGCAGTTCGAAGTCGAAGTCTCCGATACATTGGAGTCGTATGCAGATGCAGAGAAGCTACTGGGTCTGGATCTGATCGTGCCTCTATGGACGATGGGACAGATTGAGCAGGAGCTGGTGAGTAACGTTTCAGCTGCTGTGCAGAGCGGCGTAGGCCTTGCAGGTCTGCATGGCGGCATGTGTGACGCGTTCCGTAACAACGTAGACTGGCAGTTTATGACAGGGGGACAATGGGTGGCTCACCCAGGCAACGATGGTGTGGAATATATGGTGAACATGAAGCGTGGCTCTAGTCCGCTTTTTGAACATATTGAAGATTTTCAGGTGAAAAGTGAGCAGTACTACTTGCACGTTGACCCGGCTGTGGAAGTGCTGGCAACAACTCGTTTCCCTATTGTAACGGGTCCTCACGCTGCGAATGGGCCTGTCGATATGCCTGTAGCGTGGACGAAGCGCTGGGGTGCAGGACGTGTGTTTTACAATTCACTCGGACACCATGCAGACATCGTAGATATGAAACCCGTAACCGAAATGATGCGCAGTGGTTTCCTCTGGACAGCCGCAGGCAAAGAACTGGCGAAGAGCCGGACAACGGATGCAACCGAGGTTTACACAGGGATGGCAGACAACCAAACCTAGTGTTTTACATTTACAGTTAAGTATTCTCATCCATTTGTACGTTTGTAATTTCGCACTTACATGACATCCATAAGAGAACTTTAAACAACACATATCAGATCCACGGCGAAGGGAGCAAGGGCATGAAAACAATGAAAGTAGGTATTATCGGCTGTGGTAAAATCAGCGGCATCTATATGGAGAACTGTCACCGTTTCGAGGTGCTTGAGCTGGTTGCGGTCGCCGACCTGGATCGGAGTCGGGCAGAGGAGCAGGCAGCTGCCTACAACGTTCCTAACGTATACACTGTGGACGAAATGTTCGCGAGTCCCGAGATTGAACTGATCATCAATCTGACGATTCCTGCCGTTCATGCAGAAGTATGCATACGTGCGCTGGAATCAGGCAAACACGTCTATGTCGAGAAACCGCTTGCGGTTACCCGTGAAGAAGGGCAGGCTGTACTTGAAGCAGCGAAACGTAAAGGTCTGCTGGTGGGTTGCGCACCTGAAACCTTCTTTGGTTCAGGCATTCAGACGGCATTGCAACTCGTAGAGGATGGGATTATCGGCAAGCCGGTAGCGGCAACAGCTTTCATGATGAGTCGGGGACATGAGTTCTGGCATCCCGATCCGGAGTTCTATTATGCAAGCGGTGGCGGGCCAATGTTTGATATGGGACCTTATTATCTGACTGCACTTGTTCAGTTGCTGGGACCGATTAAGTCCATTGCGGGAATGACGGGTAAAGCGATGACAGAACGAACCATTACGAGTGAGAAAAAGAGAGGCCAGATCATTCCCGTTGACATTCCAACACATGTCACCGGTCTGCTGCAATTTGAACAGGGAGCCATCGGTACGCTGATTACAAGCTTTGATGTATTTGGCGGAAGTTCGTTGCCACCGATTGAGATATACGGTACTCATGGTACACTGCAAGTGCCTGATCCGAATACTTTTGGCGGTCCGGTACGTTATCGTCTGATAGGTGAACACGAATGGACAGAAGCTCCGTTGCTTCCTGGGTATCAGGAAAATACGCGTGGTATCGGCGTGGCGGATATGGCCTATGCTGCACACAGTGGCCGCGCACACCGAGCCAGCGGCGAACTGGCTTATCATGTGCTCGAAGCGATGTGGGCATTCCATGACTCATCGGATGAACAGACCTTTTATAAAATGCAGAGTACATGCCAGCGTCCAGCGGCACTGCCAGTGAATTTGCCACTTTATACGTTGGATCAGTAAATAAGCTTAAATAAACTTACGATCAATAGCACGTTCAACATAATGAAATAACCTCTGTCCAAGAAATAGGGACAGAGGTTATTTTGTATGCCAAGTGTTTCGTATTCGATACTAATTGAGAATACAATTATGGTTTACGAGCTTTTAGCGAAATAGTTATCCGAAAATAGTTTTCCAATCAAGGCTCAAATCCGGCCTGACTAATATAGATTTCATTTTCTGAAAAACTGGCCCTCATACGCTCAACAACCGTTTGGTAGGCATCGGGTTGATACCAGTGCTGCATTCCGATCTCTTGATAAAGATTCTCTACCCCAAGTCTTCGGGTTCGTTTGCCTTCGCTACCGTCACCCATAAAATAATCATCAATACATACTCGCTGAACGAGCGGCCGGAGCGTAGAGGCAAACTGTTCACTACTCGGCAACACAGGGGCTATGGCGACCTGTGTAGGAATACCAGCATCTCTCAGTTGCTTAAGTGCATGCAGGCGGCCTGCAATGGGCGGCGCAAAGGGGGTAAAGTGCTTGCGTACATCATCTTGATCCGTTTCAACCGTCATGCTCACCCGCACACGTTCACCAAGCTGATGCAGGATATCGATATCCCGCGTTACAAGCGGGCTACGGGTCTGCACCAATACAAAATCCGGCGGATACAGCAACATGGTTTCGAGCAAAGAACGTGTAATTTGTTCCTGAGCTTCGACGGGTTGATACGGGTCGGTGCTGGACGACATGAAGATGGTTACTTTGCCTTTCTTACGGGCGCGCTGCATTTCTTTGGCGAGGATGCCGGAGGCTTCTTTTTTCACATCAACCCAGCTTCCCCAGTCTTCCTTACGAAATAAGGAAACAGGCATCTGCCTGACGTAACAGTATGAACATGCAAAGGTACAGCCCGTGTACGGGTTTAAGGTGTGGGTGTAACCACCCAGGAAGCCGCTCCCTTTGTTTAATAACGTTTTGGGGAGTTTATAGGCTAGTTGTATTTTCATGGGTTGTCATGCCTTTCCCTATAATGTGAAGGAGTAACTCCCGTGTGCTTTCGAAAGACGGAAATGAAATAAGCCGAATTGGATATACCGACTTGGCGTGCGATCTCGGTGACGGTTAGATGTGTATGTTGAAGCAGGTTTTGTGCTTCGTTTATCCGCTTGGTCTGAATGTATTGGACGGGAGTTAGACCCGTAATGCGTTTGAAAACCCGATGCAGGTGGTATGGACTCCCGTGGCTTGCAGCAGCAAGTACATCCAGCGTTAACGGTTCGGCGTAATGTTTCCCGATATACTCAGTCACCCCGTGAATCCACTCCTGATCTGGCACACGTTCTCCCGTAGGTTTACAGCGCTTGCAAGGTCTGAACTTGTGAGCCAGGGCTTGCTCCGCATTTTGAAAAATCAGCACATTGTCCGATTTGGGTGCTCTCGATTTACATGAGGGGCGACAGAAAATGCCAGTTGTTTGTACCGCGTAGAAAAAAGTACCATCGTACTTGTCGTCATTTTGCATGATCGCATCCCAGTACTCATGAGGAATCCCTGAAGGCGGGTTATCATGTTGCAGTGTTCGTTTCATAGTCTCACCTCTATTAAAATTATACACCGCATGATCTGGAAATCACGAAGTTTTGATTGAAATCGCAAGATATCAATATAACCGCAATTTATTAAATGAAGTTCTTTTTTTATTATTAGAAGACAAAAGTTTGGTGAGTTCCTTACTCATTGATGTTTTCAATTTTCAAAGCGGTTCTAAGAGGCGGATTGGATTCATATTGGTTAAGGTCAGTAGTGATTCTCACTTTTTGTCCTACTTCAATCGACTCATAATTTTCTTTATCGAGGGAATAAAATGCAGCTTCTTGATCTTGTGCTAGTTGTGCAAATTTCTCGGGATTTCCATTTTCCAAATCTTCCTTACTTATATTTTGGAGCATAAGAAATCTATACTTATCATGCTTAACTTCTTTATAAACGACAGTACCCTCGTAAATTGGATAATTTGTATTTTCTTCTTTGTTAGAGCAACCTGTAAATACAATCATACTACTGATAATAAATAGTATTGCTTTTTTCATGATAGACCTCCTTCAACGTGATATGAAGTTGCTTACTTGTATTCCATTTATAATCTAGCTTAGTAWATAGATTAATCCAGCAACTGCAAACGAACAGATACCTGCGAAAGTAGACCATTTAGCAACTTCCTTCTTTATTTCACGGTCTTCCTTGGATTCTGAATGAAAATTACCTCTTTGTTGGTAACCCGTTGTCCAGGCTCCAATGCAAAGTCCAGAAACAAAAATGAGAATGATCCCTAGATAAATAAAAAAATTCATATTGCATCTCCTTCCCAAAAATCCTAATTGTTATTAAAACGTTTATTAAAGGGAAACGTTGCAAGCGAATTAGCTAAGTTCTATTCACGTTAACCCCCAGAACTAACAAAGATAAGCCTAATGAAGTATAACTTCTACCCAGAACACTGCAATGAACAGATTCCACTGATATTGTGAAAAATACATGAGATTCAATCGCTCTGCACTATGTGAAATTAGCTCTTTCTTCATTCCTGCTGAAATATACGCTACAATATAAAGGACAGGTCATCTATATAGCATTGATCATTCTGATCGCCTGACCCAATAACAATTTACAGATATTAGGACGTGTCTTGAAACCTACTGAAGTGCATCTTTTACCGCCTTTTCGCCCCATGCTGCGTTAGTTTCCCTTGACGTGCCCCGGCACGCCTGCAGAAAACTTCCTTGCTTGGAACGAAAATTCAACAAAATCTGCTTGCTTCAGCGTTTTCAGACACGACCTAGTCATAGACGAAAGAGGTAGATAGAGATGGTTCGATTCGGTGTAGTAGGTACCAACTGGATTACAGAAAGACTGCTGGAATCTGCTGTTCAAGTTGAGGGTTTTCAGCTTACGGCGGTATTTTCACGTACAGAAGATAAGGCTAATGCGTTTGCAGACCGTTATGATGCAGCCTATCGCTTCACGGATCTGGAGGAGATGGCCGCCAGCGACACGCTGGATGCGGTATACATTGCCACGCCAAATACACTGCATGCGCAGCAGGCAGAGCTATTCCTGAGAAACGGCAAGCATGTATTGTGTGAAAAACCTTTGGCGGCTAATGCCGCAGAAGTAAACAGCATGATCGAGACAGCGCGGCAGCATAATGTTCTGCTGATGGAAGCGATGAAGTCCACTCTTGTTCCCGTGTTTAAAAGTGTAGAGCAGCATTTGCCTAAAATCGGCCCTGTTCGCAAGTACATAGCGGGTTATTCGCAGTATTCATCGCGTTACGATAAGTACAAGGAAGGCATCGTGTTGAACGCATTCAAGCCTGAGCTCGCTAATGGGGCACTAATGGACCTGGGTGTGTATTGTTTATATCCGCTCATCACGTTATTTGGAGCGCCGAAGCAGGTTCAAGCCCAAGCGATGATGCTGGAGTCCGGTGTGGACGGGCAAGGCAGTGTGCTTCTGAATTATGACGGAATGGATGCTGTCGTAACGTACTCCAAAATTGCCAATTCGCATGTGCCTAGTGAAATAATGGGTGAGCGCGGCAGCATCATCATTGACAAGATCGGTTCGCCTGAACATGCCGAGATCCGTTACAATGATGGAACCGTAGAGGTACTAACAGTGGAACAGGAACATTCTGCGATGTATTATGAGGTAGAGGAGTTCGTAAATCTAGTTCAGCAGGGGAAAATAGAATCCGATATGAACACATATGAACGTTCTTATCAAACGATGCAGGTGATGGATCAGATCAGACAGCAGATTGGTCTTGTTTTCCCCAACGATTAAACGAAACAGTATACGAGGAAGGAAGCGAAAGAGATGAGCCGAGAAGAGCAGAGGATCGTGAATGGTCAGGAGAACAGAGAAGAACGAGAACGTTCAGAAGACAGCATAAAAATGAAGATGAAGCACATCAAACAGTCGCAACAGTATGAAGAGAGCGGCCTGGAGCTATCACAGATTGTTTTTATAGGAAGAACATTTGAGGAATATATGCGCATGTTTGATCTGACTGCGGATGAGCTTGTTGGCCAGACGATCCTGGACTGTCCCGGAGGAGCATGTTCTTTCAGCAGCCAGGCGCGGAAACATAGGGCTCATTCTGTGGTAGCAGATATCGTTTACCAGTATGGAATAGATGAGCTTGAAACGAAGGGATTTCATGACATTGAACATACGATGCAACAGATGCACACCGTTCAAGAAAAGTATGTATGGGATCAATTCGGATCAATTGCAGGATTGAAGCAGGAACGATTGCGTGCCATTACAGATTGTGTGGAGGATATGAGACATCATCCGGAATGTTATGTGCCCACCGTATTACCTGAGTTGCCTTTTGGCGATGATCAGTTTGATCTGACCTTATCCGCACATTTTTTGTTCACCTACGCAGATCGGTTAAGTTTTGATTTTCATGTTCAGACGTTGCTGGAGATGTTACGTGTGACAAGAAATGAGATTCGTATCTTTCCAACAGTGGATTTGTCAGGCAAGCGTTATAAGCATATGGATGAACTGATGTCATTTTTGGAAAAAAGGGGATATATTCTATCTGAGGTCAGAACATCTTATGAATTTCAACGCAATGCTCATACCATGCTTCGGATAATCAAGCCGTCATTATAGATTAAGATTGGAGAGGACAACATGAAAAAAGTTCTTATCCTCGGAGGTACGCGTTTCTTCGGTAAACGTCTGGTGGATCATTTGTTATGGGAAGGTAAATCAGAGATTACGGTGGCTACACGCGGACAAGCGGAGGTGGATTTTGGAGCGGAAGTGAAACGGTTCCGGATGGATCGGGAAGATCCTCAGTCTGTAGCCGAAGCCGCACAGTTGGATGAATGGGATGTCGTTTACGATAATATCTGTTACTCTCCCAACGAAGCGAGAGCTGCTTGTGAAGCGTTTGCCGGACGTACCAAAAGATATGTGTTAACCTCCACACTTTCAGTTTATGGGGAACCGAGAGAAGGTTTTAAGGAGACGGATTTTGATCCGTATACTTATCCATTACAGTATGGCAATAAGGAAGACTTTGACTATGGTGAAGGCAAACGGCTTGCAGAAGCAGTCTTTTTTCAAACAGCCACCTTCCCGGTAGCGTCGATGCGCATCCCCATTGTGCTTGGAATGGATGATTATACGAGAAGGCTCCATTTCCATATCAAACATGTGCAACAGGGAAAACCGATTGGTATGCCGAATCCCGAAGCGGAGATTGGATTTATTCATTCGACCGAAGCTGCAAGATTTCTCGCTTGGCTTGGACATGCTTCGTTGACTGGTCCTGTGAACGCGGCGTCCAAGGGTTCGATTACACTGACAGCAATGATGCATCTGATTGAAACGGTGACAGGGATGCAGTCTCAGATTCTGAAGCAAACGGTTGATGAGGACATGTCGCCTTTCGGAGTGCAGCAGTCATGGACGATGGATACATCTAAAGCGGAGCAGGCCGGATATACGTTTGAAGCCCTTATGGACTGGTTGCCAGGTCTTGTGCGTGAGATTGCACTCGCTTTGCAGTCAGAACGATAAACGAGCCAAGAGGTGCTAATGAAAACAGGATGAACCAGAGAAGTGATCTCCGGAACGTCCTGTTTTTTGTGTTTTTTTTAAGAAGATATCAGGTGGTAGGCGGCGCCGAAGCAGAAGTGCGTATTCGCAGCTCGGACGGCAAAATGATCGTTTCATTGTCAGAAGACAGTTTCCCTTCAATTCGATTCATTAACATCTGCATTCCCTGATATCCGAATTCGTACGCAGGCTGTGCAATAACGGTCAGGAATGGGTCAAAGGCAGAAGCCAGATCAAGGTCATCAAAGCAAACGACAGAAATGTCCTCGGGGACCCTAAGTCCTCGTTTACGCAGCAACCGGATAACCCCGATCGCCAGCATGTTGTTTGCCGCAAAAATAGCAGTAGGCTGCCGTGGCCGAGAGAGTAGATGTTCCAACCCCTCATCATCACTGAAATCCCGATAGCCAGTACGAAGCACCAGCGAGGGATCAGGAACAATTCCGGCTTCCCGAAGTCCTTCGATATAGCCTTCTTCCCGCAGTCTGGCAGTTGAAACTTCTGAAGAACCGTTGACAAGAGCAATATGTTCATGCCCCAGATTAATGAGGTAACGCATGAGTTCTAATGCGCCTTCAAGGCTGTCTCCAGCAATTACGTCGGAAGTGATACCCGGTACGGTGCGATCCAAAAACACAAATGGGATGTTTCGAGCTTGAAGGTGCTGAAGATGGGTGAGGGAACGGTCTCCGGCAGGTGCAAAGAGCACACCATCCACCCGAGTTGACAGAACGGCCTCTACATACTCTTTTTCTTTTCGATAATCCTCGTCACTGTTGCCAAATAAAACGCGGTAACCCCGAAGATGTGCGGCATCTTCAGCACCTCGGGCAAGCGTTGTATAGAAAGGGTTGGTAATGTCGGTAATCAAAAGAGATAACATATGTGTACGTTGTAATACCAGACTTCGTGCATTGGAGTTCGGAATGTAACCCAGTTCATCAATGACCTCTTGCACACGCTCGCGTGTCGCAGCACTGATTCGACCTGTGTGATTAATGACTTTGGAGACCGTCATGGCGGAGACATTCGCTTTTTTGGCTATATCATAGATTGTAATCAATGGAATCGAACCTTTCACAACATAGTCTTTTCATTCTATAGGATAAAGGTGATTGACAGCAAGATAGGTGAATGTTATGTTAGGGTTACCGATAACCCTGTATAATTTTTCAACAATTCGATTTCAAATTACATGATCATTTCGGTTGAATCAAATACTTTTATAGATTATTTCTAGAAGATATACCCACAGGATCGTTTATACACTCGATACACAGCCGTTCTCGTTGTTTTTCATGGTTGATCATTGTCCACCAAAGGTGCAGTGAATGACATTTTATGATGATAAATGAGAGCGGTTTATTTTTTAAATAAATGTAAACGCATTCATTATTTTTAACAAGTATGGTTATCGGCAGATGTTCACCCGCTAGTCTGATTTGATTCCTTTTCTATTGTCGCTCATCGTTCAGTCAGAATATTCTCAATATCATAGGCATGTCTTGATATGCACTAAAAGGAGGACGTTCTCGCATGACTCATCAGGATTATCGTTATCATCAGGCATTTCCCAAGATTGGTATCCGCCCCACAATAGATGGCAGACGCAAAGGTGTGCGTGAGTCATTGGAAGAACAAACGATGCGCATGGCAACGTCGGTAGCTGAGTTGATCTCATCCGAACTTCGTTATGCCGATGGTTCGCCCGTCGAATGCGTAGTTGCCGAGACCTGTATCGGTGGCGTTGCCGAAGCAGCAGCCGCTGCGGCGCTGTTCAGCAGGTCCAATGTGGGTGTTACGATTACGGTAACGCCTTGCTGGTGTTATGGTACGGAAACGATGGATATGTCACCGTCTATTCCAACGGCCATCTGGGGTTTTAACGGCACGGAGCGGCCAGGAGCAGTATATTTGGCTGCCGTGCTCTCTGCCCATGCACAGAAGGGCATTCCGGCGTTTGGCATCTATGGTGAAGATGTTCAGGACGGCGGTGACACTACGATTCCAGATGATGTGCGTCACAAGTTGCTCCGGTTCAGTCGAGCTGGGCTTGCGGCAGCCACGATGAAAGGGCAGGCGTATCTGTCCATTGGCTCCGTGTCGATGGGAATTGCCGGTTCCATCGTGAATGATTCTTTTTTCCAGGAATATCTGGGCATGCGAAACGAATATGTGGATATGAGCGAATTGACACGGCGTATAGAAGAAGAAATCTATGATCCAGAGGAATACAAGCTGGCTCTGGCGTGGGTAAAGGAGAACTGTAGTGAAGGTCCGGATAACAATCCGGAGCATCTTCAGTCTGATCGAAAACGTAAAGATGATGAATGGGAAACCGTTGTTAAAATGACCCAAATCGTACGTGATCTGATGGCTGGTAATCCGAAGCTTGCTGCACTTGGATATGAAGAAGAGGCCATGGGACATCATGCCATTGTATCTGGTTTCCAAGGCCAGCGGCAATGGACAGATCATGCACCTAATGGAGATTTTCTGGAGTCCATACTGAACTCCACGTTTGATTGGAACGGCAAGCGCGCGCCCTATCTAGTGGCTACGGAGAATGACAGTCTAAACGGTGTATCCATGTTGTTTGGGTCACTACTTACTCATACGGCTCAAATTTTTGCAGATGTAAGGACGTATTGGAGTCCTGATTCAGTGAAACGAGTGACTGGACATCAACTGGAGGGGCACGCTGCAGCGGGCATTTTACATTTGATCAACTCCGGTTCTGCTGCCCTCGATGGAACGGGGGAGCAATCGAAAGATGGCAAGCCTGTTCTCAAACCTTTTTGGGATATCACGGATGAAGAAGTGCAGCATTGCCTGAAAGCAACCTCATGGAGACCCGCTTCCGTTGAATATTTCCGCGGAGGAGGATACTCGGCTGACTTTCTGACCAAGGGCGGTATGCCTGTGACTATGACCCGTTTGAATTTAGTTAAAGGATTGGGACCGGTGCTGCAGATTGCTCAAGGTTATACGGTGGATTTGCCAGAGAATGTTCATGACACGCTGGACCAGCGAACCGATCCAACATGGCCTTCGACCTGGTTTGCACCAATTCTCACGGGCTCAGGAGCGTTTACTTCGGTGTATGAGGTGATGAATCAATGGGGAGCTAACCATGGTTCAATCTCGTATGGACATATCGGTGCTGATTTGATTACGTTGGCATCAATGCTGCGTATACCCGTTAATATGCACAATGTACCTGAGACAGATATTTTCCGTCCGCGGGCATGGGGACTGTTTGGCACAAGTGAGCCGGAGAGTGCCGATTATCGTGCTTGCAGCGTATTTGGACCGTTGTATCGTTGAGACGCTAAGTGAAGGAGGCTATCACATGGGGAATCAGGCTGCACATGTACTTGCTGCTGATTTCGGTGCCGGTAGCGGTCGAGTTGTTCGGGGGTCGCTAGACGGGAACAGACTGATGCTGCATGAGGTTTATCGCTTTCCCAATGATCCGGTTCAGCTTCGGGATGAATTGCACTGGGATTTCCTTCGTTTATACCACGAGCTAAAACAAGGGATACGCAAAGGTACTGAAGGCGTATCAGCACAGGTGAGTTCCATTGCTGTGGATACCTGGGGCGTCGATTACGGGCTGATCGATGGTGCGGGAAAATTACGTAGAAATCCGCGTCATTATCGGGATGCACGTCATGCGAAATCCATGAACGATGTGCTTTCGAAGGTCAGTGAACAAGAGTTGTATTCGATGTCGGGGGTGCTTCCTCAACAAATCAATACGATATTTCAGTTGTTTGGTCACCTTCAGGACAGTGTAGCGGCTGCAGATGCTGACACACGTCTATTATTCATGCCGGATCTGTTTCACTATTATCTGTCCGGTGAACAAGCATGTGAGTATACGATAGCAAGTACAAGTGGTTTGCTTCATAGCGGGGAATCCAGATGGAATGAATCGTTAATAACTCGTCTGGGGTTACCTGCATCGTTATTTCCACGGTTAGTTCAACCAGGTACTGTGCTTGGTCATTTGACAGATGACCTGGTTCGAGAATTGCATACTGGTCCTATGAAAGTCGTATCCGTTGGTTCACATGATACAGCTTCAGCACTGGCGGCGATTCCGGCGACTGGAACGGACTTTGCTTTTATCAGTTGCGGAACATGGTCCCTTATGGGGATGGAGCGCGAAACTCCTATATTAAGTGATCTGAGCCGTGAGCTTGGTTTTACGAATGAAGGAACCGTGAGTGGTAAGGTAAGAACATTGAAAAATCGCTCAGGCTTGTGGTTGCTTCAGGAGTGTAAACGTCAGTGGGAACGGGAAAATCGATTCTATTCCCATGAAGAGTTAATCCAGTTTGCCGCTTCAGCACGTCCGCATCAATCTATGATATCGCCGGGAGACGAGGTTTTCATGGGCCCTGGGAATATGCCCGAACGAATTCGGCTATATTGCGAGCACACCAGCCAGACTGCTCCTGAAAGTACAGGAGCCATCGTTCGCTGTATATTGGAAAGTCTGGCAATGGAGTTCCGGCAGACGCTCGATGAACTTGAACAGATTACGGGCATAAGACCTCCTAGCATTCATATGGTTGGCGGTGGTGTGCACAATCGCCTGCTCTGTCAGTTTACTGCAAACGCTACAGGTCTTCCGGTTATTGCAGGACCCGTTGAGGCATCTTCGGCTGGCAACTGCCTGCTTCAGTACGTAGCTCTTGGTGAAGTAGGCGGTTTGTCCGAGATTCGTGACATTGTTTCGGCTTCATTTAAACCGGAGATGTATACACCTCAAGAGTCAGATAGGTGGCAGGAAGCTTACGGTAAGTACCGACAACTAAATCGATTGAAACAACAGCAGCAGTAAAGAAAGCGGGAGAAAACATGTCTGAACAGCAGATTAGAGAAGAACTAACTAAATATGCGCGTAAGGCGGTAGCTCAAGGGCTTGTTGTTGGGCCAGGAGGCAATATTAGCGCACGCTCGGGTGGTACGATGCTTTTATCTCCAAGCGGCTTCGCTCTGGAGGAACTGGAACCGGATGAATGGATTGCTATAGATATTGAGACAGGAGAGACGCAAACAGGAGCCAATCGTCCTTCGTCTGAAGTGCTGATGCATCTGTTTAGCTATCGCACGAAGTCAGATATTCAGGCTATTGTGCATACGCACCCGGCGTATACGATAGCCCTCAGTCTTGTTTTTAACCATCTTCCGCATCTCTTCCCGGATCAGTCTGCTTTGGTTGGAGATATCGGATTTGTGCCTTACGTGCTACCAACGACGAAGCTTCTTGCCGATGCGGTGGCTGCCAAGGTGAGCGAACATTCTGCGCTTATTCTGGTCAATCATGGACTGGTAACGACAGGTAAAAATCTGCGTGAAGCCTATTACCGGACACAAGTGGTAGAGGAAAGTGCGAAGGTATACATGATTGCCAAGGCTGCAGGCGAACCTAAAATATTGACTGATGCAGAATATAAAGAAATTCAATCCCTTGAGAGCGAAGCTTATCGAGTTCAGCTATTACAACAACTCAAATCCTGATCTAACATGGAGATCAAAGAAGGATAATCAATGCAGATGTAAGGGAGGCACTAAAGGATATGAGCGTCGTCAAAATGTGACAGGAGTCAGGCAGATGTTTACCTTTTTCTCGACAACTATTGCATTACCAGAAATACCGAGTATAATACTGGGTAAATAGAACGAAAAGGGGATGCAATAAACGATGAAAACATATGCTGAATTGAACTCTCTACTTGTTGACGATTATCTGGATCTCCTGAACATTGCAAAACAACTTGGTGATGAGGAATGGAAAGACGCTATTCTGCAAGCATTGAAAGAAGAAGTCGATGCCAATCATCACATGGATTCGACCGAAGTGCGTCAGGATCTCTGGAATCAGTTTGAAGACATTAACGAGCAGATGCACGAACTGCTGTTGCAATTGAAACAAGCCGATCACTCGGAAGAGAAAGAACAGATTATCGAGATGATTTGGGGATTGAAAATTGACCGTCATGCGATTACTCGCAAGCTTGAAACGATGAGCCGTGCCAGTGCTGGAACGCACAAGGGCTGAGAATAAATATACGTTTTACAATGCTGTTATACAGTACCGATTCACATGAAAAACCCGCACCAGCACTGGAATTGTACTCCAAGGGCTGGGTTGCGGGTTTTATTTATTGCTTAACAGTCGATTAACAAATTGAGTTCCTTATAAGACAGTTAGGCAGTTTGGATTGAAGCACCTTAGAATTGTTTGGCAAAACGCTGTGCTTCTTCAATGCCTTTTTGTTTAATCTCCTCGGCGCGATCTTTGAATTGGTTATGCCCTTCGACAAAGATACCATCCAGCTTCGGCACGCCCAGGAATGACATGATAATGCCCAAATAACGATGTCCCGATTCCATCTGAGCCGCAGGTCCTTCCGAGTAGATACCGCCGCGCGCTTGAATATGCAGTGCCTTTTTATCCGTCAGAAGTCCTACAGGGCCCTGCTCCGTATATCGGAACGTTTTGCCAGCTACACAGATGGAGTCGATATAAGCTTTTAGTACAGGAGGGAAGGAGAAGTTCCACAGTGGTGAAACAAATACATATTTATCCGCACTCGCGAACTGGTCAGATAGTTCATTTAGGCGTTGCACTTTGGACTGTTCTTCAGGACTCAGGTCGCTTCCAGCTTGCAGCTTGCCCCATCCACTGAATACATCCGCATCGATATGTGGAATATCGGAACGGTACAGATCCAGATGAATGACTTCGTCAGAGGCATGACTYTCTTTGTATGCATCAATAAACGCTTTGCCGGCAGCCATACTGAACGAGGTTTGATGATCATGGGGATGGGCAGTAATATACAATAAAGTAGTCATAACTTATGTCCTCACTTTCGATGTGGTTAGAATTTTGAGTTTATTTTCTCGAAACAGTTCCAGTGACTGGAGTAGTATGACGTGCATTACTTTTTTTTATTCGTAATTTCGGGTAAAAGAGGGGGAAGTTAGTCATTGAGACAGTGAAGGAGTATGTATTCTGACTTTTGGCAAAATATAGTGGTGGAAACTTTAATATATGTATAATATATAAGGACAAGTATTCTAGCGGAATGAGCCTTGTGCGTACAAGTTCAGCCAGCTATGTACCAGAAATTAAGATTAAACGTTATATTTGATTTTCCAACGATAATAAGATGAGTGAGATGAATGCACATGGGAATGGACTTGGAGAAACAGCGTTTAAGCATTGAAGCGGCGAAATTGTATTATCAGTCCGATTACAGCCAGCAGGATATTGCCTCAAGACTGGGCGTATCTCGTCCTACCGTATCGAGGCTTCTTCAGTATGCCAAAGACCGAGGGTACGTGCGTATTGAAATCATGGATCCRCTGGAGGATATTGATATCATCGGCGGGGAACTGAGAGCCAAATACAACCTGGAGACGGCACTCGTATGTTTTGCACCTTTGAAGAGTGATGAGGAAATTCAGAAGCATATAAGCAAGAGAGCTGCGGACTATTTGCAGGACACTGTGCAGGATGCTGATATTATAGGTGTGACATGGGGAACAACAATGCATGCGGTCGCACGTCAACTTAGGCCAAAGCAGGTGAAAGGTGTAGAAGTGGTACAGCTAAAAGGGGGCGTAAGCCACTCCCATGTGAACACATATGCAGCGGATATTGTACATTTGTTTGCAGAGGCTTTTCACACAGTTCCAAGGTATTTGCCGCTTCCGGTGATCTTCGATAATATTGAAGTGAAAAAAATGGTCGAGGCCGACCGTCATATCGGACGCATTGTAGAGCTGGGAAGACAGGCAAACATCGCGATATTTACGGTTGGAACCGTGAAAGAGGATGCACTTCTGTTCAAACTGGGATATTTTAATGAACAAGAGCAGGAGCTTCTCATGAAGTCTGGAGCGGGGGACATTTGTTCACGTTTTTTTGATGAGGAAGGGCACTTGATCAGTGAGGAAATTAACAGCAGGACGGTCGGGATTGATTTGGCTGAATTAAGAAATAAGGAGAAATCTATTCTCGTTGCTGGTGGTGCTCGCAAAATCGAAGCGATCCATGCGGCTCTGAAAGGCCAATATGCCAACATTCTAGTTACGGATCAATACACAGCGCAGGCATTGCTTCGTCTATAGGTAAGCGTAAAGAGGAGTTACACATGTGGCTGCTATCCTTGTCACTTGCCCAACTTCATATTAAGTTCAACAGTGACAACATCTGCCATGACATCGGGGCGGATGTTTTACTATGTAAGGCGGAAAATAAACATGAAAGAAGCCATATTTCCTCTGGCGTAACAGAAAGTTCACCTTTCGATCCACAAATGACGAATGAACGAATGTTCAAGTTGATTTTTACATATGTTCATGATAGTGTAAGGATATAAGTTCACCAGTTCAGTTAAGGGAGAGATTTCAATTGACTACACAACAATTAGCCAAAATGATCGACCACACGTTGCTTCGTGCAGACGCAACTCGTAACGAGCTTACCAAGCTGAYGGAAGAAGCGAAGCAGTACAAATTTGCATCTGTATGTGTGAATCCAGGCTGGGTATCTTACGCTGCAGAGCAACTTCAAGGCACTGGCGTAGATATCTGTACAGTAATTGGTTTCCCTCTGGGTGCATCAACTTCCGAAACAAAAGCATTTGAAACGAAAGATGCCATTGCTAAAGGTGCGACGGAAGTGGATATGGTCATCAATATTGGCGCCCTGAAAGACGGAAAAGATGATGTTGTAGAGCAGGACATTCGTGCTGTTGTTGAAGCAGCAGCAGGCACATTGGTGAAAGTAATTATCGAAACTTGTCTGTTGACAGATGATGAAAAAGTACGCGCTTGTCAAGCGGCTGTCAGAGCAGGGGCAGATTTTGTGAAAACATCAACTGGTTTCTCTACAGGTGGAGCTACGCCTGAAGATATCGCACTGATGCGCCGTACTGTTGGTCCAGACGTGGGTGTCAAAGCTTCTGGCGGCGTACGCAGTCTGGAAGATATGCAGAAAATGATTGAAGCGGGTGCGACACGGATCGGAGCAAGCTCTGGCGTGAAAATTATGCAAGGCGGCGAGTCCACTTCTTCTTACTAAAATAAGTTATTCTCCTGAACCTTGTTGAAAGGATGACAGGGTTCAGGTATTTTTTACACGTACTATAAGCTGCTATTTGTTGTATTATTTATTTTTAAATCTGATTTGTAAGCGCTTTAAAAATGTTTCTGAAAATTACATGATCCCAAACGTTTAAATGTAAGATTCAATGCCCTTTGAGCTGTTTATACAACGGGATTAACGACCTTCAAAGGAGAGATCACATGAAATACCTTATTGCCATTCTTGGGTTACTTGTTGTTTTTGGACTGGCTTATATCGCCAGTAACGGCAAGAAACAGATTCGATATCGGCCGCTTGCGGTAATGATTGTTTTACAGATAGTCCTGGCCTACGCTTTGCTGAATACAGGAATTGGAACCTGGTTGATTGGCGGATTTGCTACCATATTTAAAAGCTTGCTTGAGTACGCGAATGAAGGGATTGCCTTTGTCTTTGGTGGATTAACTTTAGTTGAGGATGCCAATAAAGGAGTTCCTTTCTTCCTCAACGTACTCATGCCGATTGTGGTCATCTCTGCCTTGATTGGGATATTGCAGTATATCCGAATCTTACCTTTTGTTATAAAATATATTGGTCTGGTATTAAGCAAAGTCAACGGAATGGGCAAACTGGAATCATATAACGCGGTTGCTTCGGCCATTTTGGGGCAATCTGAAGTGTTCATATCTGTGAAAAAACAAATTGGTTTATTGCCGAAACATCGGCTTTACACCTTGTGTGCCTCAGCCATGTCCACGGTATCGATGTCCATTGTCGGTGCCTATATGTCGATGATTGATCCGAAATATGTGGTGACAGCGCTGGTGCTTAACCTTTTTGGTGGCTTTATCATTGCTTCCATTGTGAATCCGTATCGGGTTACAGATGAAGAAGATATATTGGAAGTGCAGGAAGAAGAGAAACAATCGTTCTTCGAAATGCTGGGTGAGTACATTCTGGATGGTTTCAAGGTCGCTATTATTGTAGCAGCGATGCTGATTGGTTTTGTTGCCCTGATCGCCTTGATTAACGGAATATTCAGCTCAGTGATCGGTATTTCGTTCCAGGAACTGCTTGGTTATGTGTTTGCACCTTTTGCCTTTATTATGGGTGTCCCTTGGAAAGAAGCGATTCAGGCGGGAAGTATCATGGCTACCAAAATGGTGTCCAACGAATTCGTAGCGATGCTGGATCTGAGCAAACAGACCGCATTGTCTGCCAGAACAACGGGTATTGTATCCGTCTTCCTCGTATCCTTCGCCAACTTCTCCTCCATCGGTATTATTGCCGGTGCAGTGAAGGGACTTCATGAGAAACAGGGCAATGTGGTGGCCCGCTTCGGTCTGAAGCTGCTTTACGGTGCATCGCTGGTCAGCGTGCTGTCCGCGATCATCACTGGACTGTTTTTGTAAGTCGGATTATTGGAAGCTGGAAGGAGTGCTTAAGTTATGTCAACATTTAAAAGAGTACATCTGATCGTTATGGATTCTGTAGGGATCGGTGAAGCGCCGGATTCAGCAGAATTTGATGACTTTGACGTAGATACGTTGGGTCATATTGCACGTGAACGTGGAGGTCTGAACATGCCTAATATGGCAAGTCTAGGACTGTCCAACATTGAACAAATCCAGGGTATCCCTGTTGCGGATAAACCTAAAGCATACTACACCAAGATGCAGGAAGCTTCCCGTGGTAAAGACACGATGACAGGTCACTGGGAGATCATGGGCCTTTACATTGATACACCTTTCCGTGTGTTCGAGAACGGCTTCCCGGATGAGCTGATTCAGCGCATCGAAGAGAAGACAGGGCGTAAGGTGATCGGTAACAAACCAGCCAGCGGCACAGAAATTTTGGATGAACTGGGTGCGGAGCATGTGAAAACAGGCGCGCTGATCGTTTACACGTCGGCTGACTCTGTCCTGCAAATTGCAGCACATGAGGAAGTTGTTCCTTTGAAAGAACTGTATGAGATCTGTGAATTCTGCCGTGAAATCACGCTCGAAGATCCGTATATGCTGGGACGCATTATTGCCCGTCCGTTCGTAGGTGAAGCAGGTAACTGGAAACGTACTGCGAACCGTCACGACTATGCGCTCAAGCCATTTGGCCGCACCGTAATGAATGAGTTGAAAGATGGCGGTTTGGATGTGATTGCGTTAGGTAAAATCGCGGATATTTACGATGGTGAGGGGGTAACGAAGTCTGTTCGTACGGTTTCCAATATGGATGGCATGGACAAGTTGTCTGAAACACTGGACGAAGAGTTTACTGGACTCAGCTTCCTGAACCTGGTTGATTTTGATGCATTATACGGTCACCGCCGTGATCCGCAAGGTTATGCGCAAGCTCTTGAAGATTATGATGCGCGTTTGCCAGAGATTTTTGCAAAAATGACAAACGATGATCTGCTGTTGATTACAGCCGACCATGGTAACGATCCAACCTACCGCGGCACAGATCATACGCGTGAATATGTACCACTGCTCGCATACTCCCCGCGTTTCAGCGAGGGTAAAAAGCTTGAATTGCGTAGCACGTTTGCCGATCTTGGTGCTACGGTAGCTGATAACTTTGGCGTGAAACTGCCAGAGTACGGCAAAAGCTTCTTGAATGAGTTGAAGTAAACCGCTTTTAGCTGCGGATTTAATAAACAAGCATTTTAAATAGTATCTTGGGCAGAGAGGGTATCTTAGATGGCTGCATTGATCCTGAACGTGCCAGCTCTGCCAAGATACGAAGCACTGTGCCATGATGCTGAACTTGAAGTAATGGCCTGGGACATCTGAGTGACATAAGCTGCTCTAACATGACTTGAATGAACAAAAACTGACATCAACAAGACTCGACATCAAGAACTCAAGGTCATTTAAACGTATTAAATATGATCAATATCGGAGGAGATTACACATGAGTACACATATCGGAGCAAAACCAGGAGATATCGCAGAAACGATCCTATTGCCAGGAGATCCACTTCGCGCGAAATATATTGCTGACACGTATCTGGAAGACGTTGTATGTTACAACGAAGTTCGTGGTATGCTCGGTTTCACAGGTACATATCAAGGTCACCGGATTTCGGTGCAAGGTTCGGGTATGGGGATTCCATCCTTTGCAATCTATGCAAATGAGCTGATCAGCGAATATGGCGTGAAAAACCTGATTCGTGTGGGTACTTGCGGAGGAATGCAGGAGCATGTACGTGTGCGTGATGTGATTCTTGCACAAGCAGCTTGTACGGACTCCAGTATGAACAAACATGTTTTCGGTGGATATGATTTCTCACCAATCGCAACCTTCTCATTGTTGAAGGAAGCTTACGACCGTGCTACAGCAAAAGGCATGAAGATTCATGTCGGTAACGTGTTCAGCTCTGATTCTTTCTATCGTGATGACCGTTCGGTGACAGAAAAATTGATGAAACACGGCGTGCTTGGCGTAGAGATGGAAACAACAGCACTGTACACCATTGCTGCGAAGTTCGGTGTGAACGCTTTGACAATCCTGACCGTAAGTGACCACTTGCTGACTGGTGAAGAAACGTCAGCTGAAGAGCGCCAAAAAACATTTAACGACATGATGGTTGTGGCATTGGATACAGCAATTACACTGTAAACCTATCGAAACTGGTGTTGAAGCATGGAGTGAAGGAACCGGAATCGATTCTGAAGAAGCGAAGGGTGCGCCTTTGTCTCCGAATTGTAACCATGGATATGGTGATTCTGAAAAATTTGGAGACAACAGCGCTCGAAAGAACGATCCGGGTCCGGAACGCCTCCGCTCAACACGTGTGCTGTACAATCAATTCATTTTACACAAGGAGAGATTATCATGAGAATGGTCGACATAATTGCCAAAAAACGTGACGGAAAAGAATTGACAACAGCGGAGATTGATTTCGTGGTTCAAGGATATACACAAGGGGAAATTCCGGATTATCAAGTTAGCGCATGGGCGATGGCTGTCTTTTTCAAGGATATGACGGATAAGGAACGTGCAGATCTGACCATGTCGATGGTAAACTCTGGCGAAACGATCGACCTGTCTGCCATTGAAGGAATCAAAGTAGATAAACACTCCACCGGCGGTGTGGGTGACACAACTACCTTGGTACTTGCGCCACTCGTAGCTGCACTCGATGTACCTGTAGCGAAGATGTCCGGACGTGGTTTGGGACACACTGGCGGTACGACGGACAAGCTGGAATCTGTTGCAGGGTTCCACGTTGAGTTGGAAAAAGAAGAGTTTATCCGTCTTGTAAACGAGCACAAGGTAGCGGTTATCGGCCAAAGCGGCAACCTCACGCCTGCGGACAAAAAGCTGTATGCGCTGCGTGACGTAACGGCAACGGTAAACTCAATCCCATTGATCGCAAGCTCCATCATGAGCAAAAAGATCGCAGCAGGCGCAGATGCGATCGTCCTGGACGTAAAAACAGGCGCAGGCGCGTTTATGAAAACAACAGAAGATGCTAAAGAGTTGGCACACGCCATGGTTAGCATTGGTAACAATGTAGGACGTAAAACCATGGCGGTTATCTCCGACATGTCCCAACCACTAGGACTCGCCATCGGTAACGCTCTGGAAGTCAAAGAAGCGATTCTTACGCTGCAAGGTAAAGGTCCGAAAGATCTGGAAGAACTATGCCTGGCACTGGGACGTCAAATGGTGTTCCTCGCAGGTAAAGCAGATTCACTGGAGCAAGCGGAAGAAAAACTCAGAGAAGTGATCCAGAACGGTAAAGCGCTGGAGAAATTCAAACATTTCTTGGCGAACCAAGGCGGAGATGCTTCCGTGGTGGATCACCCAGAGCGCTTGCCACAAGCGCAATATCTGATCGAGGTACCAGCAGATCGCGACGGCTATGTAGCTGGAATTGTTGCAGATGAGATCGGAACAGCGGCGATGCTGCTTGGTGCTGGTCGTGCTACGAAAGAGTCCGAGATCGATCTGGCGGTTGGTTTGATGCTCAACAAAAAAGTAGGCGACCCGGTGAAAGCTGGCGAATCTTTAGTAACCATCCATGCGAATCGTGAAGACGTTGATGCAGTAATTGCGATAATCAAGGAAAACATTACGATTGCGGATCATGCCGATGCACCTGTTTTGGTTCATGATATCGTAACGGAGTAACAGAAATATAAGATAAATAAGGTAAATAAGCGGGATAGAAATGCAGGTTGACGGTGCACTTGTGACTTTCCTGCTGCCTGTAGTCCGCTAGACTACTACAAAACTGCCGTAACACCCTTGCGGACATACAGTTGTAAATATTCAATTGTAAACAACAGGTGAACATAAGATAACAAAGAAGACGGAGCAGATATAATCTGCCCGTCTTTTTTTGTGAATTTAAAGCTTTTTCACTTCACCACTGAAATAAGCAGTGTCTACATTTGATTCACTTGAGTGAGTTAGTTACTAAGTTATTATTAAACAACAATATTAAACAACTATATTACGCAACTATTTTCCTAGCAGAGAGTGCCGCTCCGAGGAGGTCTGGAAATTCTAACGATCACCAGAAACGCTATTTTGGTTAAATCGGGCCACTTTATTTTCTAACGATCACAGGAAACCTTATTTCAGAAATTTAAGGTGAAGTAGTGCATTTTTCTAGTGTTTTCAACAAAATAAGCTCATCTGAGATCGTTGCTATGAACGTTTTAGTCAAGCTCAACACAAAAATGCTGTGATTTTGCCTAAGCTCTAAGCGCGGGGGTCCATATGCGAGCGACGGTTGGCACGCTGCTATCCGTGGGTTGGTTACCACATGTTATCCTTCGTCAAGGAGAGCTTCTACAAGCTAGAAACGCACGTCCAGCCGCTAACGGGCCTGGTGCAAACGATCTTCGTGGATTCTCTCCCGAACCTTTCCATGAACCCCCGGGCTTAAAGCTCCGGATTGTACCCTTTCCCCTTGCGACGAGCGTCTCGAGCGAGTGCTAAACCACCAACTTGGCGTTCGGCTGTTCCACGGTTTGCGCAACCGCCCAGATAAAACCGGTCAGTTCTCGTGCTACGGCGGCAATCGCCACATTGGGTTGCTTGTGTTTTTTATAAATCAAACGCCGAAATTTGTTGTGTAACCTGACCTGTGCTCTCCATGAAATGTCCTGCACATCGGCGGGCAGACCTTCCAGACGGCAGGCGAGGTCCCCTTTCACCACAGGTCGGTGACGGTAACTCCAGGACGATTCAATCAGCGTTCGACGCAGGCGTCCATTCCCCGCTTTGGTCAGAGAGCCCCGTTTGGTGCTGGCTCCAGACGAATGCTCACGGGGAACGAGGCCCAAGTAGGCCATGAGCTTCGCTGGGGAAGAAAACCGCGCAAACGAACCGATTTCCGAAACCAGTGAAACGGCCGTCAGAAAGCCAATGCCGCGAAGAGACTGTAAAATCCGAATCATTTCTGCTTTGGGATGGGTCGCCGCTTCTTCAATAAGCGCTTTTTCCAATCGACCGATCCGCTGCTCGATCTCATTCAAGGTATGAAGGTACTCGGTGAATGCCGTTTGCATGGAAGCTTGCGAAAAAAAGAGTGTGCCCAGCCATGCCCGATATTTCTTCGTCCAACGACGTTTGATGTGTTCCGGCGGATGGATCTGGTGGCGAAGTAAAACTTGAGCACACGCTGACGAGCCCGGTGGACATCTCCTCTCGCCGTTTCGCGTGCACGAACTAATTCGCGCAGCGCCTCATCCTCGGGGGCGGGAATGTAAATCGACGTGAGCTCGCCAGCACGGAACAAACGTGCGAGTTGCTCTGCGTCGCGTCGGTCTGTTTTCACCCGGTCTCCTGCACGTTTGGGGATGAGGGAAGGAGCGATGACCACACAATGTGCACCCATAGATTCAATCCAGCGGTGGGTTTCATAGCCTGTCGGCCCGGCCTCATAGCAGAAGGACAAGGTATTTGCAGGTCCAAGCTCTTTAATGAGTTTACGTAAAGCGGCAGGCGAATGCGCAATGGAACCGTAATACCGAGGCTTGGCCTGTCCTTCATCTGCGATGGCAACTGAAATTTTTTCTTTAGACACATCTAAACCGATGAATTTTGTGGTAGACTGCATAGTGATAGCTCTCCTTTGCTGTGTAGCTCTGAAATGGTGGTCTTGACACTTTCCATTTTAACCTACGATGCTCAGCAATATGTGGGGGCTATCCTTGTTTACGTTCATCATAGCTAGAAATAAGAAGGGAGTGTTGGCGACCCTTTTCGTGAATTTTTCAACTCGATGATATTCTACTTCTTCTATCTCACTCACTACTACATACTCGCCTACCTACCTACTTACTTACGATCTTATCATATGCCTTAACGGAATCAGCACTCGTGTAAATGTATGGAGAAGCTGGCTGATTGATTGGAGTTACGGACGTTGCCTGAATTTCCATCATATCTTTACCGTCGATTTGAGCAGAGCCAATGGTACCACGAATTTGTACCCAACTGTCCTTCTCAAATTTGTTGGCATCTGGAATATGAATCATCACGCCGAAAGGAGCCGCATCTGCTGGACAGCACATCACAAGGAAACGTCCTAATGCAAAATGAGATGAATGCTGCATGTCATCATCCCGGTAAACAAATCCGGTCAACATAATCTCTTTGCCTGTGAATTGGCGCTGGAACATATCAATGGCGCCTAGGGTTTCCGAGAATATCTCGGGATACACCTGAATGACAGGTTCTACGTATAATTTTTCTGCCAGCTCCGCGAATTCGCGGCTGTATTCATCCGGCGGCACAAACTGCACACTGGCAGATACTTCGGATAACTTGTCATTTTTCTGTTTTGTACCTTGCGTGACTGTATAATCTTGTACACTCAGCTTAGCAGCCGCATCTGGTAACGGTTCTTTACGCCTTATTTCAGGCGGAGCATAAGTTAGGGACATGCCTTTCTGACTGGCCATCGAACTGCCCAAAGCTTGATCTGGGAGCAAAAAGCCAAGTAATAATGGCAAAGCAATCAAACCATAGACCATTGAGCTGCGGAAAATCCCCGAAGAAGGAGGAGGATGCTCACAACCGCAGTCGAATTCATTTCGACCAAAAAGAGCATGCCAAACCATAATTACAGCTATAAACAGGAGTGGAACTGCACAACCGAGAAGCATCTTTTTCATCGTGGGAGCCAGATAATAATGGAGGGAGTTGCTCGATTCAAGGTGCATAATATATACAGCCAAAGAGCCGATCCAGCCTGCACGAATGAGGGGATGCCACTGAATGGAGGTTCGTTTTGCCAAAAAACTCTTGTCTATGGCATGATTTATGTCCTTCACTCCTTTCTCATGTAAATCATTCAACATTCATGAAACCTCTGCCGGAAAAATAGTTAACACCATTAATCATTAATAGCATTAATCAGTAACGGAATTAATTGAATGCACTTTTCATTATCATCGATCTTTCCAATACTCATTAGTTTGATATAGAAGTTGAACATTGATTTGCTCAATAACGGAAAGTCCGAAACAAATGAAGAAGCGGAGCGTTTGCCTTTACCATCTTCACCCTAAGATGTTGACCAGCCACGATCCTGCAAAGACAAGAACAATAATCGCCAGACTTAAACCAATGACAAAGCGGGTGCGGAAGGTGGAGAGCAACATCAGCGTGCTTTTGAAATCCAGCATCGGACCGAGAACAAGGAATGAAATTAGTGGGCCTAGAGCAAACGTATGTGAAAAAGCCGAAGCAACAAAAGCATCCGAAGTAGAACACAAGGACAAGACATAAGCAAACCCCATCATAAATACATACGACGCAACCGGCCCGTTACCGAGCGCAATCAGATCACTCCGGCTGACAAACGTTTGAATGCACGCTGTAATCAACGCACCAATTACTAAATATTTGCTCATATCCACGAACTCGTCACCAGCATGGATGAAAAAGCTACGCCAGTCCTTCTTATGAGAGTGATGATGGTCAAGGGTGCCACCATGCGAGTGAGCGTGAACATCTGAATGTGTATGTGTCGATTTATGGGAATGAGGTGAGGAAGCCATTTTGAATCCAGGGTGTGTTTTTACTTCGCTCACGACCGCTTTGGGTATGCGCAGAGGGTTACATTTCACAAAAACATATACAAGCCCGCCAACGGCAGCCGCCACAGCAAAAGCCAACACCATACGAGCGATGGTGATCTCTGGATGACTAGGAAATGCCAGTAGAGTTGCGGTAAATACAATCGGATTGACGACAGGGCCGCTTAAAATAAACGTCACCGCAATGTATGCAGGCATGCCTTTATGCATAAGCCGCCGTACAACCGGAATCATTCCGCATTCGCAGATAGGAAAAATAATGCCGAGCAGACCCGCCACAAGCACGCCGCCAACCGGATGTTTGGGGGTCAGTCTTCGCACCATCTCTTCCGATACGAACCATTGCATCAGAGAGGACAGGAAAACACCCATAAGCAGGAAGGGGGCGGCTTCCAGAAAAATGCTGACAAATACCGTTTTTATATTTTGCAACGCTTCGCTATTCCAGACCTTGTTCAGATCCGGTACAAAAGCAATAATAACCGGAACCAGAAAGGCACAAGGTACCAAGAAAGTGAGAAGTTTTAAACTAGCTGCGATTCTCATGAAGAGACCTCCGTTACTAGAACTTTGCTAGATTATATGCTTGTACTTGCTGCAACATACATCGATTCATTCAGCTAATCAGTGAAATTACGATTAATTTGTTCATTACCAAGTGTGCAGTTGACAAGCTAAGGAGCAGTAAGGTATAGTTCTCAATGTGTTTAATAGTAATAATTACGATTAAATGCATCACCCATATAACTAAATCAACAGAAGTACATCAGCCATCATCTCTATTTTTCATCTAAATATCCCGAAAACTCTGATGGATCACTTAACTTAACGATAAGAAGTGGAGGAAGTAACAAATGTCAGTAACAGATGAACAACAACAAAATCAAAATCGAGTGCCAGTTACGGTTCTTAGCGGTTATCTCGGAGCAGGTAAGACGACATTGCTAAACCATGTGCTTCATAATCGGGAGGGCATGCGTGTGGCCGTCATCGTAAACGATCTGAGTGAAGTCAATATTGATGCAGGATTGATACGGGACGGAGGCGGTTTATCGCGGATTGATGAGAAGCTGGTTGAGATGTCAAACGGGTGCATCTGCTGCACACTTCGTGAGGATTTGTTAAAAGAGGTGGAGCGACTTGCGCTGGATGGTTCGTTCGACTATATATTGATTGAATCCACGGGCATTGGCGAACCGGTTCCTGTAGCACAGACCTTTACGTACATTGATGAGGAACTCGGCATTGATCTGACCCAATTCACTCGTTTGGACACGATGGTAACGGTGGTGGATGCTGCTCAGTTTTGGCGAGACTTTTATTCGAAAGAGACACTTAAGGATCGCGGACAGGAAGCTGGAGAAGATGACGTACGGGGCATTGTGCATTTGTTGACCGACCAGGTTGAATTTTGTGACGTTCTTGTGCTGAACAAATGTGATCTAATGTCCGAAGAAGAACTGTCGAAGCTGGAAAAGGCACTGCACGCGATGCAGCCTGAAGCCAAGCTGGTTCGCACGACGCACGGACAGATTGATCCAAGAGAAATTTTGAATGCCGGACGTTTTGATTTTGAAAAAGCAAGCCAGTCCGCGGGCTGGATCCGCGAATTAATGAAAGAGGAACATACGCCTGAGACCGAGGAATACGGTATTCATTCGTTTGTATACCACCGCAAGCGTCCTTTCCATCCCGAGCGCCTGCTGCGCTGGATTGCAAAGTGGCCGGAAAGTATCGTTCGCTCCAAAGGGTTGATGTGGATGGCTACACGTAACCATATGGCTATTTCGTTTAGCCATGCGGGTACTTCCAAACAGCTTGCACCCGCAGGAATATGGGTAGGGGCGATGAGTGAGGAGGAGCGACATCTTCATTTTGGCGACACACTTCCAGCTATTCCAGATTGGGATGAAGAGTGGGGTGACCGGGTAACCAAGCTGGTGTTTATCGGGATCGATATGGATCGTGGAGCCATTGAACGAACATTGGACGAGACATTGCTTACGGATGAAGAGATGCAGATGAACTGGCGGGAGCTGAAAGATCCTTTTCCACAGTGGAGCTAAGAGAAGAAGTTGACAAAAGAAAAGGCATAGGCTACTATCATTAAATAGTAATAATTACGAATAGATAAAGGGAGGCAACATCATGAGAGTCATTGTAACTTTAGCCTGCACGGAGTGCGGAGATCGCAACTATACAACAACGAAGAACAAGCGTAACCATCCAGAACGTCTGGAAATGAAGAAATATTCACCTCGTTTGAAAAAGATGACGATTCACCGGGAAACACGTTAAAAAATTTTGATTTTTTTAAATCGTAATATTTACGAAAATGGAAAGAGGTTAACCCATGATTTTATCTTCCATGCGTGATGTCGTATTTGGATATGGTAAAGAGCCTGTCATTGATCAGCTGTCGCTGGATATTCATGTGGGCGAATTTGTAGGCATTACGGGGCCGAATGGCTCTGCGAAGACAACCATGCTGAAACTGCTTCTGGGGCTCTTGAAGCCCTGGAGCGGTTCGGTACATATGAATACAGAGCAACTCCGAGGCAAAAAGCTGGAGATTGGTTACGTACCTCAGCAAGTAGCCTCGTTTAATAGTGGTTTTCCCAGCACGGTACTCGAATTGGTACGATCCGGTTGTTATCACAAGCTAGGTCTTTTTCGGAGATTTACTCTGGACAAAGAAGCGATTGTTGAACGAAGCCTGCGTGAGGTCGGCATGTGGGAATATCGCCATGCACGCGTAGGAGAGCTTTCGGGTGGACAGAAGCAGCGAATCTGTATCGCACGAGCCCTGGCTGGACAGCCTGAAGTTCTTGTGCTCGATGAACCCACCACCGGTATGGATCGCCGCAGCAGAGAAGGCTTTTATGACTTGATGCGTCACTATGCGGATGTTCATGGACTCACCATCATCATGGTTACACACGGTCTCGAAGAAGTGGGTAACCGGCTGGATCGAACGATCACCTTGGAGAGACAAGAAAGTGAGGAATGGCAGTGTTTGAGTACGAATTCATGCAACGTGCTTTCTGGGCTGGAGGACTAATCGGATTCATAGCACCCATTCTGGGTGTATATCTGATGCTCAGACGGCAGGTACTGATGGCTGATACACTTTCTCACGTTTCACTCGCAGGAGTCGCCTTAGGTTCCATTATGAACCTGAATCCGGTTCTAAGCGGCTTCGCTGTTGCAATCATTGGTGCTCTGCTGGTCGAACAGCTACGGCGAAGCTATCGGACGTACAGTGAGGTGCCGGTTGCAATCATTATGACTTCTGGTCTAGCTTTGGCTGTTGTATTAATGAGTCTAAAAATGAATCTTTCCAAAACCTTCAGTTCTTATCTGTTTGGTTCCATTGTCGCGGTTAGTAATATCCAGCTGTGGATGATGGCAGGAGTCTGTTTGATTGGATTGACCTTTTTTTTCGTTTTGCGAAGACCGTTGTATAATTTGGCATTTGATGAAGAGACGGCCTCCATTGGAGGCGTACAGGTGAAAGGTTTATCATTTGCTTTTGCGATACTAACCGGAATGACAGTGGCCTCTGCGATGCCGATTGTCGGTGTGCTACTCGTATCTGCACTTATTGTATTGCCGGCAGCATTAGCTTTGAGGGTTGCACGAAATTTTGCCGCAGCCATTGTTATTGCTATCATTACAGGATTGACGGGCATTTTTAGCGGGCTCACCGCTTCGTATCAATGGAATACACCTCCGGGAGGAACCATTGCACTCATCCTGTTACTGTTCCTGTTGACTGGAATATCGGCTAAAAAGCTGATTTCACTATACAACCGTAAACGTCATCGCGCAGTAAAACAACAGCAGACAGCAACGTTATATATTCATTCAAAAAGTAACACATAAAGATGAAATGGGGAAATTATACGATGAAATTTGGCAAAACTTCCGCGCTGGGACTTATTTTTAGTTTGGCACTCGTTGCAACAGGCTGCGGTCAAAAGACAACGGCGTCCAATTCAGATCAGGCCGCAGCTGCATCAACTCCGGCGACTTCAGAACAAAAATTGAATGTAGAGGTCAGCTTTTACCCGATGTATGAATTCACCAAAAACGTAGCAGGTGATCTGGCCAATGTACATACGCTTATTCCGCCAGCCATGGAGCCGCATGATTGGGAACCAACGCCTCAGGACATCGCGAGCATTGAAAAAGCAGATGTTCTCGTCTACAACGGGGCAGGCATGGAGTCTTGGATGGATCAGGTCAAAGATAGCCTAAGCAATAGTAAACTTGTACAGGTGGAAGCGAGTCAAGGGATTAGCATTCGTGAAGGTGGAGAAGAAGAACATCATCACGATCATGCGGACAAAGCAACAACCACTGAAGAACATGATCACGCAGATGACGCCTCTGCGAAGGAAGGTCACGAGCATGACCATGACGCCGCAGCAGGTGAAGAGCATGACCACGACCATGGCGGACTTGATCCTCACGTGTGGCTGTCACCAGCGCTCGCTATAAAGGAAGTACGTAACATTGAAGCCGGACTTGCCAAAGCGGCACCTCAGCATACAGATCAGTTCAAGCAAAACGCCGATGCATATATCGCCAAGCTGGAAGCACTGGATCAGGACTTCAAGGCGGCTGTGAAGGACAGCAAACGTAAGGACTTTATTACACAGCACGCGGCTTTTGCATATCTGGCAGCGGAATATGGATTGCAGCAGGTTCCCATTGCCGGGTTGTCTCCTGAACAGGAACCATCCGCGGCACAGATGGTATCTGTCATTGATTTTGCCAAGGAACACAAAGTAAAAACGATCTTTTTCGAAACACTCGTTTCATCTAAAGTATCGGAGACCATTGCTCAGGAGATTGGAGCCAAGACAGCCGTGTTAAATCCTATCGAAGGTCTAACCGAAGATGAAGTTAAGGCAGGCAAAGACTACATCAGTGTGATGAGAGAGAATCTGGAAGCGCTGAAGCTAGCATTGAACGAATAGGACCTTTCATGAGCATTTGATGCTTTTCACCGAAAAAGGTACAATATAACAACATGCTGAGGAATGAACGTGACTTATTCCTTTGCCTTTTGCGAAGCAGAGAGCACAGTGATGTGCTCTCTTTCGTTTGAGACGATCGGATATGCAGATCAGGAGGAACATGATGAACGTACATGAAGAATTTGAGGAACAGGAAGTGCTGTTAAGTGAGCAGCCTGTCCATCTGTGGAGAAGACGGAAACAGGAACTGCTGCACTGGACTGAACGGGACAAACGAACCGTGTTACCCAAACGGACGGTGATTTGGAACGGGGTAGAGGTCGATACAGAGCTGGTTCGGACATTGAGCCTGCTCCAGGAAGCGGGGGTACAGACCGAGTTTTCGTGTGCCGGGGTTAGTCCGCTGGATGAACCTGTCGATCATTCACTATATGCGTATGTAACGCTTATTCACAGCAAAGCCGCCGAACAGTTCGTGAACGATGCCATTGTGCGGATGCGAAATCGACTTCTGGTTACTTTTGAGAAAGGGCGGGGGCGATATGACCTATCTTCTTTTTTCATTGGGCACAATCGCAGCTTCTGCTGGTGGATGGAGCGGTGCGCGCTTGATTTCAAAAGACGAAACGAAGCAGGGAAGCCCGACGTACTATAATGGATAGGCTCGCTAGTTGAAGGCAAGGAGGTCTGAACAGATTGAACAAGTGGCTCAAAACGATCCTTTTTCTAATGGCCTCTGTATTTCTAACCCGATTCATCCCGTTCTCGTCCTTGTTCCGTAATCTCGATACAATGATTCATGAATTCGCTCATGCGCTGATGACACTGGTTTTGTCCGGTAAAGTGCTGCGCATTGAATTATACGCGGATCATAGCGGTGTCACGTATTCGTCTATGCTGACATCGGGGAGAGCGATATTTGTTTCGCTGGCAGGGTACATTGGTGCTTCACTTTTTGCATGGCTGCTGTTTTACTTGTACCGGAAAGGCAGACATATGTGGGGACTGGGATTGATGACAGCTGTGGCTCTTGTGTCACTGTTGTTATATGTCAGAGGCGAATTCGGTATGTTGTGGTTAACAGGATTTATCGCGTTGAATGTAGTTATTATGATTTTCGGTGTGAAAATCGCGAGGTACTACTATCTGCTACTAGCCTTTATTACGCTCGAAGAGTCCGTAGTGGGCGCGATGTATATCGGATGGACATCCTGGACCCGTCCATCTCAGGCTGGAGATGCGGCCAATCTGGCACAGCAAACGTTCATGCCAGCGTTATTCTGGGGTACTTTGTTTGCATTGTTTGCGCTATGGTGTGCTAAGGGAGCACTTGGACTCTTTTTCCGTAAAGAAGGTACGGCTAGTCCCTCGAAGTCGAAATCCCGAGGATTACACAGAGCATAGAACGTAATGTAGACATGGAGACGGTCCGAAGGATGAAAAAAGAACACTTCCTTTTTCTGAAAAGGAGGTGTTTTTATATTGTTTTTTGTACCAGTCAGGATGATTTGTGAGTTAGTTGCAACCCTCATTGGATAGCGCGTAATGTTAGTCCCCAAGGTTATCCCACAATGCATAAAAATAATAAATTTCCTCCATGATCGCTTGATCATCCTGCGCCGCGATACCACCCTGGATACGTGCAAGTGCGCCCAGAATATCATAGATACTTTCACGCTCCACACTGAATTGAATGCGGTTGACGATTCGATGCCAAGCTTGCATGGCGTACTCCACTTGAGCTTTGGCTTGTGTCCACTGTTGATTCTGAACCTGCTTCTCCAGAAGCTGGATAGATTCCAGTAACCGATCTTGCGTGCCAAAAGGTTTTTTGAGCCAAGGGCCACTAACCATGATTGCGATGAACAGCAAAAGCATGACAATGGGGAGGGTATAAAGCAGCCATTTATGCTTTTTCATTTCCGAACCTCCTGGGACAAGTCTGGTTAGATTGTTTTGCTGAGTCCAGATCAATTCAGATTCATTCAGACCAGTTACGATTGTTTTTTCCCATCAGTGCTGGTCTTGTCTGATAATCGATCCTTATACAAATCGATATATAACTTGTCATTTGGTAAGATGGCAGCAAAGGCGATGTCCTGAATCGTCAGATTTTGATTTTTCAATTGCTCGGTTAACCAGCGGCTGTCCTTATTCCGTTCTGCCAGTTTTTCTTTTATTAATACACCGTCGATAATAAGCTCGGTCATCAGTTTTTGAGGTGTTGGATGCATGTGCATATCCTTTGCGGTTACGGGCTGATTCTCAGGTTTCAATGCAATAGATAAGGTGCCATCCGGTTCTAAAATACCATAATCAACCGTGGTCAGGTCAAAGACATCCTTTTGCCGCAGCATCATGGTGAGTTCGTCGAACTTCACGCGCATTTGATTCAGATTTTGCTCCAGAATTTTGCCATTTTGAATGACCAGCGTGGGATCGGAGTCCATAATTTGAGAGAAGGCTCGGCTTTTCAGCGTAATGTATTGAAAGATGATGGTGATCAAGGTGAAGATGGTTAACGCCACAAAATGAATCCACGCTTTGGAGGACAAGTCCGTGGCAAACGTCCCTGCAATGGAGCCAATCGTAATACCGTTTATATAATCAAAATAGGTCAGGTTGCCCATCTGTTGTTTCCCTAGCATCCTCGTATAGACAATTAGGGTTAGAAAAGCGATAATCGCTCGGACGGCAACAACTGTAGTTTCCTCCATCATATACGTCTCACCATCCTTTACACCCACAATCTTTGCCCACAACGTTCCAACTTATTCCTTACTGGCTAAACCTTAAATTAACGCCAAAAAAACCGAAGCTCGTGAGCATATCACGAAGTTCGGTTTGATGGTGAATCTGTTCCAGGGAATCGATGTATCCAAAAAGAAGACTACACCCCGGAATAAGCCATGAATCCGCCGTCTACAGGGACAACAATACCCGTTACAAAGCCGGACTGATGTTCATCTGCCAGCCACATTAACGTACCGAGCAGATCCTCCGGTTTACCAAAACGTCGCATTGGGGTATGCGCAATAATTTTGCTGGAACGCTCCGTAGGTGAGCCGTCTGGCTGCAAGAGCAAGTTGCGGTTCTGCTCGGTCAGGAAGAAGCCTGGAGCAATCGCATTGACTCGAATCCCCGACTCTGCCAGATGCACAGCGAGCCATTGTGTAAAATTGTTAATAGCCGCCTTGGCAGCACTATACGCAGGCACTTTGGTCATGGGAGATGGGGCGCTCATGGACGATATATTGATGACCGTAGCGGGTACATCGCGCTCAATCATGTGTTTGGCAAAAATTTGAGTGGGGATGAGGGAGCCAACAAAGTTCAGATCCATGACCTGCCGAAACCCCTCTACACTTACATCAAAAAAGGTGGTCACATCAGGATTACCCAAATCCTCCGGTTTAAAAATTTCATTGGTTGTATTGGCACTGGCGTTATTACCACCAGCACCATTAATCAGGATATCACAAGGGCCGAGTTGCTCGCGAACAATATCTGCCGCCGCCTGTACACTTTCGGCCTGGGTGACATCACATGCAACGGCAATGGCACGGCCACCTGCTTTTTCAATTGCTGATGCGACTTCCTCACCTTTGGCTACCGTTCGGTTAAGGATGGCAACCTTGGCACCGTGTCTTGCAAGTTCTTCAGCCATGGAGCGACATAGTACGCCTGCTCCTCCAGTAATCACGGCTGTTTTGCCTTCAAGGCGAGAAGTACGATCCAGATTCAGGTTCGAATTGTGTTCGCTCATGCGTTTGCCCTCCTTTGCAGTGAATCCCAGACACCCCAGAGATACATAATTCCGAGTGCGCGATCATATAGCCCATAGCCTGGTCTACATTCTTCTCCCCACAGATGTCGACCGTGGTCCGGTCTGGCGTATCCTTCAAAACCAATATCGTGATAGGCTTCTACAACACCCGCGATATCTACACTTCCGTCCTGACTGCGGTGAGAGGTTTCGATAAAGTCACCATTCTCATAGACCTTCACATTCCGGATGTGGGCAAACGGAATCCGATCACTGAACTCATGAATCATACCGATGATATCATTGTCTGGATTGGCACCGAGAGATCCGCTACACAGCGTTACACTATTCGCCGGACTATCATATAGATTCAGGTATCTGCGAACATTGTCCTGATTGATTATAATTTTAGGCAGACCAAAGATCGGCCATGGCGGGTCATCGGGATGAATCGCCATTCGAATGCCAAGCCGCTCGGCGGTAGGAATGATCTCTTGCAGGAAGTAACGTGCGTTCTCCCACATATCGTCCTCGGTCACATCTTTATAGGCTTCAAACAAACCTGTGAGATACTGCAGTCGTTCCGGTTCCCAGCCCGGCATCGTGAGGGTGGAGTTTTCATTGATTTTGCGAACCAGTTCCAGTGGTTCAATGTTTTCAATTTTGCTAGCTTCATAAAAGAGGGCTGTTGATCCGTCCTCCATTTCTTTGTGCAGATCCGTACGCAACCAATCGAAGATCGGCATAAAGTTATAACAGATTACTTTGACACCCACTTGTGCTAGTTTCTCCATGGTTTTAATGTAGTTGCTAATATATTTATCCCGTGAAGGCAGTCCAAGCTTGATATCTTCATGAATATTAACACTTTCTACGACATCCAGATGTAGTCCGGCTTGGTCCGCAGCTGTCTTGACAGCAAGTATTTTATCCATCGGCCATTCTTCGCCTGCAGGAACATCATGTAGTGCCCATACAATGCCTTCGACGCCAGGAATTTGCCGGATCTGATCCAGCGATACCGTATCATTACCTTCGCCAAACCAGCGAAAAACCATCTTCATCTCATTCACCTCATCCTTATTAGTAGAAGAAACAGCATACATTACGATGGGAAAACATAAATTCTTTGCTTATTGAAAATAGGAAGGATATGTACTCCGCAGAACAGCCAGATCCGTCACTGGCAAATGTAGATGTTCCTGCATCAGACGTTCTGCTTTCTCTGCATCGTGCTGCTGAATCGCCTGAACCATGGATTGGTGCTGCTCTATTAAGTGATCCCAATGATGATCGGAAGACAGACGGAGCATCCGACTTCGGTTTAAATGCACATTCATCTGTTGAATCACCGTCCAGGTGTTGTTTTTGTTACAGCCAGCAAAAAGAGTACTATGGAACTCCTCATCCAGTTGAAACATGCGTTCATCATCCGGTTCGCTCAGGCATTGCTGCTGCTCTGCAAGATTTTGTTCAAGGGCCAACATCTGCTCTTCTGGAAATTGTGCACAAGCTAGACGGATGACAGCTCGCTCCAGCTGCTCGCGCATAAATCGGGCTTCTTCGACGAGATCCAGTTGAATCAGAGAGACATACGTTCCACGCTGGGGATACACTTCCAGCAGACCTTCCTGAGCGAGTCGGACAAAACTTTCGCGCACAGGAGTCCGGCTAACCTGAAAGTCCAGGGCGATTTCTTTCTCCGAAATGGCCGTACCCGGAGGTAACTGCAGACTCAAAATCTGTTGTTTCAGCGTGTCATAGACCAAATCTCGCGTCGAGTAGGATTGCTTGTTCAACGCCGAGAGGTGGCCTGACAAGGGCGATAAACCGGCTTTGGATGATAATCTGGGGGTATGTTCCACAACTTCAACTCCTTCATTGCCATACTACCATACAAGTATGGTAGAGTGGAAGCGTTTTATTTATATAATATTGATGTTCTGGGCTGTTTTTCTTGAAATTTGAGATATAAGGAAGTACAATTCAATTTATAGGTTTAAATGTTTAAACGAATAAAAGTAATAACCATGAAGTTCGTAAAATGATAGTTAATATGTAGAATGCAGAATGATAATTGAGGTGTAAATATGGGGCAGAAGGCCATAACCATTTTCCAAACATGTATCCCGCTGTTTCAAGTTCTGAGTGACAACCATCGTCAATCCATTTTGCTCATGCTGAGCGAAAAAGGGCATATGACAGTGAATGAGATTACGGAGCAGTCCAGTCTGTCCCGTCCAGCGATATCCCATCATTTGAAGTTGCTACTGGAGAAAGGACTCATATCCGTGGAACAGAAGGGAACACAACGTTATTATTCAGCTTCGTTGCATGCTTCCGTCGATCTGCTGAAACAGCTTGTCAATGCGCTTGAAGAGGAATGCCTCTAAACCCATCTAGAGCTGAGTGGACAACAACAAGCAAAAGCTTAACATGCTACGGCATGTAACTTATAGGTTCGTCAGTTTAAACCTTTCATCATTATTTTTTCCAACGAAGGAGTATGAGCATTATGACTACATTTCAGGAATTAACGGAAGAAGATGTACACACCATTCTGGAGAAGCAGCGTGCATTTTTTCGTTCTGGTGCCACGCGTCCAGCGGAAGTGCGAATAGAGCGTTTAAGACGTCTAAAACAGGCCATTCAGAAACATGAACCCGGACTTACTGAGGCACTGTATCAAGACTTGGGCAAAAGTGAATTTGAATCCTACACGACAGAGATTGGATTTATGCTTGATAGCATCACACACACGATGCGCCAAATCAAAAAATGGGTGAAGCCTGTCAAGGTCA
Source organism: Paenibacillus sp. 2TAF8 (assembly GCF_052114825.1). NCBI lineage: Bacteria > Bacillati > Bacillota > Bacilli > Caryophanales > Paenibacillaceae > Paenibacillus > Paenibacillus sp. 2TAF8. The sequence goes on along the minus strand of NZ_JBFRFN010000008.1, from coordinate 54,771 downwards.
AAACACAAGTGGCACTTCTCGGCTCCAAAAGTTATATCATTCCCGAGCCCTACGGTGCGGTTCTCATCATTGGTCCGTTTAATTATCCTTTTCAGCTCCTTATTGAACCTCTGGTTGGTGCGATTGCCGCAGGCAACACGGCGGTGCTCAAAGCGTCCGAGAACACACCAGCTGTATCGGCTGTTGTGAAGAAATTGATCGGTGAAGTATTCGAGCCGGAATATGTGCAAGTGGTCGAAGGGGCCAAAGACACAACAACAGCGCTTATCCATTCTTCGTTCGATTATATCTTTTTTACAGGCAGTGTACCCGTGGGTAAAATCGTGATGGAAGCCGCAGCGAAAAACCTTGTCCCTGTTACGCTGGAGCTTGGAGGGAAAAGTCCTGTCATCGTGGATGAGCAGGCGGATATTCAAGTTGCGGCCGAACGTATAATTTGGGGCAAACTGCTGAATACGGGGCAAACCTGTATTGCGCCCGATTATCTGCTGGTACATGAACGAGTGAAACAACCTCTGATAGAAGCGATGAAAATGACGATTGTGAACTTCTTTGGACCCGATATTCAGCACAATAAGGATTATGGTCGCATCGTCAACAAGTCACACTTTAAACGACTGACTGCGCTCATCGAGCGAGATCGGGATCAGGTAATCTATGGAGGAGCCTCGGATGAGGAGGATCGCTTTATCGAACCAACCTTAATTGAAGTTAAGTCGTGGAATGCAGCTACGATGGAGGATGAGATTTTTGGGCCTATATTACCGATTATCAGTTATAGTCACCTGGATGAAGCTATTGAAGAAATCGTTAAACGTCCAAAGCCGCTCGCCTTGTATCTTTTCACATCCGAAACAGTGGTTCAGGATAGAGTATTGAACGAGGTTTCTTTTGGCGGAGGATGCATTAACGATACGATTACTCATGTCGCCAACCCGAGATTGCCGTTCGGAGGCGTAGGTCATTCCGGAATGGGTTCGTACCATGGACGTTACAGCTTGGAAACCTTTTCCCATATGAAAAGTGTTTTGAAAAAAAGCACCAAGCTTAATCCGCAGATGCTATACCCGCCATACAATAACAAATTGAAGCTGATCAAACGTTTGCTGAAGTAATGTCAATAATATTAAACGTTCTGGAACTTGACTACTGATTTATGCAAACTTGAATTAAATAGAAAATGGAAATCCTTAACTGTCTAAATTAAATAATTAAGCAATAAATGAAAACAGCCTGTTGCTGGACATTACTCCAGAGCAGGCTGTTCCTGTCTATATTGTGAAGGGGACTTTCCCGACCACCGTTTGAATTGACGGCTAAAATGGGCGATATCCTTATACCCGAGCATCACTGCGATATTTTGCACAGTGAGCTGCGGATTGCCTAATAGAACTTTGGCCTCATGTAGTACCATTTGGGATAAAACGGTACGAGGAGACTGCCCGAATACTTGTTTGAACACTCGATTGCAATGCGAAGTACTGATGCCCAGTTCTGCAGCGATATCATCGATCCCATAGTGGCTGTCGGATTCATCGCCTTGTTTGAATTGCTGGCTCATTAGCCCTTGTAGACGAGTACGAATCTGATGGGCCAGTTCAATCCGTTCGTATCCATCCGTAAACGTCTGTGCAGCTTCCTGAGAAACGGTCTCCCACAGATGCCCGAATAGTTCAAACACGGCTGATTGCAGTTGCATACGCTGTACCATAGCGCTGGCGGATTGATCGTGGGCAGAAGACATCAGTTTGTGCAGCACGGGTTCAATCTGCTGGGTAACCGGGCTGTCTGCACTGAATAATACTTGCTTGATTCGAGTCAGAAGGGAGAGAAACAGCTGATCATCGATATCAAAATGCATACAAAAATAAGTGAAACCCTGCCCGTTTCTGCTATGACTGGAATGTACACTTCCCGGAGGGATCAGTAGCAGCTCGCCAGCGTTTTGTACATATAAAGTACCGTTTATGGTCATATACTGCACACCCTCTGTTACATAATTGAGCTCATATTGAGGATGCTCGTGCGCCGGATAGTCCCAATCGGGTCCGACACTGCGCAGATGAATGGCGAACAAGTTAACAGTGGTTTGTACATCTGGGTAAAACACTTCCTGCACACTTTCTCCCAGATTGGGAGGTAAATACGTGGAAGACATTTGAATTCCTCCTTATGTTAAGTCATGTTATGCTATGCTAAGTACTATTTAAAACGAATTCATTAAATTTTAAAAAAGTGTAACCGCTTTATATTTTATCATACATCAGCTTGATTTGGGTAAATATTCGATTGATTTGTTCATGGTCTGGACGAGCAGTGCATGGTAGGATGGGGCTAATGAAAACGCATGCATATCTTGTTTCGAGAGGAGTTATGAATGATGAGCACGTCCAAGTCCATTTTTTACAACGCGCACCATGCACCAATCGGTGCGTTTGCCAGTTTCACGCTAGGTTACAAAGGGGCTAAAGGAGGGCTGGGTCTTGAACTTGGCAAGCCAGCTGACCAGAACGTATATATTGGATTACAGACTCGAGATGGAGAACACTATCAGGCATTGCCTTTTTATGAAGCAAGTGAAGATGAGAGCAGCCGTTATGATGTAGAGAAACTGGACAACGGGAATTCCGATGAGGGGGCAGGGGATAAGCCGCTGATCTCAGCGTTCAGGGATGAAGACATCACTCGGGAGTTCACCTCAGGCACAGATACGTGGAACGCAGGGGATCTGGAATTCCGTATCTATTCCCCTGTACGTCCGGTTCCACATCCAAAGAGTGCAGACCGTGAAGAGCTGATGGATGCTCTTGTGCCAGCGGTATTAGTTGAGATAACGATTGACAATACTCAAGGCGATAAGACACGTAAAGGATACTTCGGCTATCAAGGCAGTGATCCGTATACTGCGATGCGTTTGATTGGCGGACCAGAAGGTGGATCATTGACAGGGGTTGGACAAGGTCGTCTGACAGCTATTTTATCCAAAAATGAAGGTCTGTGGCCTGCACGCGGATTCACGCTGGAGAAGATTTTAGAGGAAAAACACCGGGACAATCTGGCATTTGGTTTAGGAGCTACCTCGGTGTTGCTGATGGAAGTACCGGCAGGTGAGAAACGTACGTTTCAATTCGCAGTGTGTTTCTATCGGGGGGGAATTGTAACTACCGGTATGGACACCACATACTGGTACACACGTTACTTTGCTGACATTCTGGAAGCAGGTCAGTATGCGTTGAATCGTTTTGATGCATTGACTGCATCCTGTGCTGAAGTGGATCAGCGTCTTGGAACGGCAGCGCTGAGCGAAGATCAGTCCTATATGCTTGCCCATTCCATTCACAGCTACTACGCCAGCACGCAATTACTTGATGCAGATGGAGAGCCTCTCTGGATTGTGAATGAAGGGGAATATCGGATGATGAATACGCTGGATCTGACCGCAGACCAGCTGTACTTCGAGCTTGCGCTTAATCCGTGGACTGTGCGTAATGAGCTGGAGTGGTTCGTGAAGCGTTATAGCTATACCGATGAGGTTCGTTTTCCAGGGGAAGAAAAGTTATATCCAGGCGGCATCACATTTACCCATGATATTGGTATTGCCAATGTATTTTCTCGTCCGGGCCATTCGGCATATGAACTCGTCGGCATCGATGACTGTTTCTCTCAGATGAGCCATGAAGAGCTTGTGAACTGGCTTTGTTGCGCAACGGTATATATTGAGCAGACGCAAGATCGGGAGTTTGTGACAGAGATGTTGCCGGTTATTCAGGAATGCTTCCAAAGTATGCTTAACCGTGACCATCCTGAAGAAGCTCAACGTAATGGCTTAATGGGGCTGGATAGTAGCCGTACACAAGGCGGGGCAGAGATTACTACGTACGATAGCTTGGACGTATCCCTTGGACAATCACGGAACAATATCTATCTTGCGGGTAAATGCTGGGCTGTCTACGTTGCACTCGAAAAATTGTTTGCAGGCGAGAAGCTGGCAGAGCTGTCTCATCAGGCAGGAAAACAAGCCGATCGCTGCGCGGCAAGCATTGCTGCTCAATTGACAGATGGAGGTTACATCCCGGCGGTTATTGCGGAAAATAACGACTCACGAATCATTCCGGCCATCGAAGGCCTGGTATTCCCGTATTTTACAGGCTGTGAAGCGGCACTGGACGTTAACGGCCGGTTCGGACCTTATATCAAGGCACTGCACACACATCTAAAAACGGTGTTAGTTCCCGGAACATGCCTGTTTGAAGATGGCGGCTGGAAGCTGTCGTCGACAAGCAACAACTCTTGGTTGAGCAAAATTTACCTGTCCCAATTTATCACACGTGAGATTTTGGGTGTGGAGTGGGATGAGACGGGGAAAGCAGCGGATGCAGCTCATGTGAAATGGTTGCTTCATCCTGAGGAATCCTACTGGTGCTGGAGTGACCAGATTTTATCCGGTGTTGCCGTCGGCAGCAAATATTACCCACGTGGCGTAACTTCTATTCTGTGGTTACTTGAAGGCAAAAATAATCGTCTTGCACAGATCTATGCAAGCAAGGAGGCTGTACAATGAGTCAAACTACCTTACAATCTGGACTGTCCGGCCCGCAATATGAAGCATGGTTAGGTTATCATACTGCATTGCCAGGAGGGAACGGAGCTGCTAGAAAGGCAGCTCCTCTCTGGAGCCGGCAGATTGATGTACAGGAGAAGCATCAAGTCATCGATACCGCACTTGCTGAGCTCACGGAAGGTCTTAGCAAGTTATACGGAGAACAACCCGTAATTAGCCATTCTCAGACCCAGAGTACTGAAACAGACGAACAGCGTAAACCATCCATCCGATTGGGCACTTGGGCAGGCAACAGTATGGTAACTGGTACGTTTACCGAGGCGGAACGTGCGGCTGTGCAGGGTGAAGGTTTTATTATTCGTGAAGATGAATCTCTTCGTGAACTTGTGATTGGTTCAGAAACGCCACAAGGTGTTCTGTACGCTGTCTTTCATCTGCTTCGGGAGTTGACGTTGAAGCAAGGTAAGACGGAAGAGGTCGGTTCGACGGTTAATGGGGAGAAACGCTTATTTATTACAGAGCAGCCAGTGAATCAACTGCGCATGATTAATCAGTGGGATAATGTGGATGGCAGTATTGAGCGAGGTTATGCCGGCCGTTCTATTTTTTACGAAAACGGTGAGTTCACACAGGATTTAGGGCGTATTCGAGACTACGCTCGTTTGCTGGCTTCAAGCGGAATCAATGCGATATCGATTAATAACGTGAATGTGCATAAGCAAGAGAGTCTGTTTCTTACAGAGCGATACCTTGGTGATGTTGCGAAGGTAGCGGCTGAATTCAGAGCGTATGGTATTCGCTTATTTCTATGTGCTAATTACGCCAGTCCAATCGAAGTAGGTGGCTTGCAGACCGCTGATCCACTGGATCAACAAGTGCGTGAGTGGTGGATCATTCAAACGGCGAAGGTGTATGCTGCAATTCCGGATTTTGGTGGATATGTGATCAAGGCGGATTCTGAAAATCGTCCGGGTCCGTTCACATACAATCGTGACCATGCAGACGGTGCGAACATGCTTGCCGAGGCACTTCGTCCGTTTGGTGGACTTGTAATCTGGCGCTGCTTCGTATACAACTGCAAGCAGGACTGGCGGGATCGCACTACAGATCGGGCTCGCGCCGCCTATGATCATTTTAAACCGCTGGACGGGCGGTTTGCGGACAATGTCATTTTGCAGATCAAAAATGGACCTATGGATTTTCAAGTTAGAGAAGCAGTATCCCCATTATTCGGGGCGATGGGAAATACGAATCAGGTGATCGAGTTCCAGATTACACAGGAATATACGGGGCAACAGCGTCATTTAGCTTATCTGGTGCCACAATGGAAGGGAATTCTGGATTTTGACACGTATGCCAAAGGTAAAGGCTCAGAGATCAAGCGCATTGCAGACGGTTCACTCTATCAGCGCCAGTACAGTGGATTTGCGGCTGTATCCAACATCGGTGCGGATGCATGTTGGACGGGACATCCGCTGGCTCAGGCGAATCTGTACGGATATGGCAGACTGGGTTGGAATCCTGAACTTTCGGCAGAAGCCATCGCAGATGAATGGGTGAGATTAACGTTTGGACATGATGAGCAAGTTGTGGAGCGGATCATGGGCATGTTGTTGTCTTCGCTGGATATCTATGAAAATTATACTGCACCTCTCGGTGTAGGCTGGATGGTAAACCCGGATCATCATTACGGACCTAATGTGGATGGTTATGAGTATTCCAAATGGGGAACGTATCACTTTGCCGATTGTCATGGAATTGGGGTTGATCGGACGGTGAAAAGTGGTACAGGGTATACTTCCCAATATCACCCGGAAAATGCTGCTCGCTATGAATCATTGGAAACTTGTCCCGATGAGTTAATTCTCTTTTTCCATCACGTTCCGTATACACATGTGTTGCACTCTGGTAAAACGGTCATTCAGCACATCTACGATACTCATTTCGAAGGTGTTGCACAGGCTGAAGCATTAGCCGAAACTTGGAGAGAGCTGGAGGGGAAAGTAGACCCGGACATCTTTAACAAGGTTGCAGCCTTGCAGGAGGAACAGGCAGAACATGCGAAGGAATGGCGTGATATGATCAACACGTATTTTTATCGCAAGAGCGGGATTCAGGATGAACATGCACGAACCATCTATTAATCGATTAGTAATCATTGAATTTCATTGAATGCAAAGCTATGGCTTTAATTGGTACTACTTGGGGAAAATATCCATGAGATCACATGACAAATAACGATAATGTACAAAGTACGCAACGTTTTCTTTGAACCAAGAGACAGCACTGACATGCACAAGGAGGAGAATGCGTATGAGTCAACTCGAACTACCTGAGATGATGAAGGCTGCTGTCATGACAGAGCCAGGACATATCAACATTGAGGAACAGCCTGTCCCAAGGCCCTCAGCTAATGAAGTACTTGTAAAAGTGATGGCCGTAGGGGTTTGTGGATCGGATGTACACTATTTTGAACATGGTCGCATTGGCAGATTCGTTGTAGAGAAACCGATTATTCTTGGTCATGAATGTGCGGGTGTTATAGCGGAGGTGGGAGCAGACGTCTCCCGGCTGAAAGCAGGCGATCGAGTTGCCATCGAACCTGGGATGACTTGTGGTCACTGTATAGCTTGCAAGGAAGGACGCTATAATCTCTGTCCTGAAGTACAGTTTTTGGCGACTCCCCCGGTCGACGGGGCATTTGTACAGTACATGGTCATACGAGAAGATATGGTGTTTCCGATTCCGGATCACCTGACGTATGAGGAAGCAGCAATGAATGAACCGTTCTCCGTTGGTATTCATGCTGCACGTCGCAGTAAGCTGGCACCAGGTACTACTCTCGCCATCATGGGCATGGGACCTGTCGGACTAATGGCTGTAGCGGCTGCAAAATCTTTCGGTGTCCAGACGATTATTGTAACGGATCTGGAAGAAGTTCGGCTTGAGGCGGCACGCCGAATGGGTGCAACGCATACCATTAATGTGCGACATGAGGATGCGCTTGCAGTCATACGGGAAATCACCAAAGGGATTGGAGTGGATACAGCTTGGGAGACCGCAGGGAATCCCAAAGCGTTGCAATCAGCTCTCTACTCTCTGCGAAGAGGTGGTAAACTCGCTATTGTCGGGTTGCCTGCACAGGATGAGATTGCCATCAATGTGCCGTTTATTGCGGATAATGAAGTGGATATCTACGGCATATTCCGTTACGCCAATACGTATGCAACAGGGATCACATTTTTAAGTTCAGGACAGCATGATGTGATGTCTTTGATTACGGATCGTTATAACCTTGAAGAGACGCAGCAGGCCATGGAGCGGGCCCTGCATAACAAGAGCGGAAGTCTGAAAGTCATGGTATATCCAAACGGTATATAAAAGAAATCAGAAGGAGTCCTTTACACAGATGTGTATGGGGCTCTTTTTTCTGAATTAAACCGAAAAAAATTGTTTTCCGTATGAAAGGCATGGACAACCTGCCAGCACATGGTATAATTCATGTTGATTTTAATATATAAATGAAAACACACTATTGCAGGTGTTCATTATTGAGCGAAAGGAACTGAAGGTTGTGAGAACACATGAGTTTATGATTCACGCGGATTTTCATCGGGATGAGTTGTTGTCGGTATCTTCTCAAGCGTCACGTTTTGCATCGGATATATTATTGTCTTATACGGAGTCTGATCATGAGCACCGTGTAGATGTGAAAAGCCTGCTTGGCATGGCACTGCTTCCGCTTCGAAATGGCAGTATTGTCCGATTACAGACCAGGGGAAGGGATGAATTGGAGGCGCTCGAGTATATGTTACTTGTACTGGAAAAAGGCCCGGCTTAATGATGGATCAAATACCCAATCGCATGGATTATAAATTTTTTGTCTTTTCGTCAAATCTTGCTGGTACTTCGTGCAAAAAAAGAGTATAATAAAATTTAGTTTGATTCTAGGGAGTACCCATATTAAAGGAGTGTAAATAGATTATGCCAAAAGTTGACATCCATCCTAAGACACAGCTCGTTATTTTCTACGATGCAAGTGCTGACTTCAAATTCCTTGCTTCTTCCACAAAGTTCTCGAACGAAACAATGGAATGGGAAGACGGTAACACTTACCCAGTAATTCGTGTGGATACAAGCTCTGCATCCCACCCGTTCTTCACTGGTAAACAAAGAAACGTGGACATCGGTGGACGCGTTGATAAGTTTAACCGTAAATACAACCTCAAAAACTAGTTTTCTTATAGATGAGGAGAAAAGCCCGGAAGAAAATTCCGGGCTTTTTTTTGCGTTTCAGCGGCTTCGTGTTATTGGAATTGAACCAACCCAATATTGCGCTTTCATCGCATTCAGTTGTAAACTAGAGTACAGAGTCTTAACATAGTGGAGGAGGAAACATAGATGAGCAGAATTATTCACATGGTAACTTTTACGCTCTATTCAGGTAAAGATACAGCAGAGGCCAAGGTTTTTTTGAAAGAAAGTAAGGAAGCGCTTGCGGATATTCCAGGTGTCGAACATTTTCAGGTATTGCATCAGGTCAGTGCAAAAAACGAGTTTGATTACGGTTTTTCCATGGAGTTTGCCGATCAGGCTGCATATGATACATACAATGATCATCCCTTGCACCGTCAGTACGTTGCAGAGCGTTGGGAGAAAGAAGTAAGTCGTTTTCAGGAGATTGATCTTGTTAAACATGGTGGCGAGTAAAGATGTATGTGTTAGGCTGGAAAAATTCTTGATTCAAGAATGAACGAAAGATGAATATAAATGCAGTTCATCGAAATCGTTTTCTGTAAATGTTACAGTTCAAAAGGAGGTCATCTTGGTTATGCAATTGGATCTGGCGGGGAGAACGGCACTAGTTACGGGGGCAACCGGTCAATTGGGAAGAGTCATTGCTCGTACACTTGCTGCTTGCGGCGCTAATCTGGCTCTACATTATATAAGCAATGAGACAAAGGCCAAAGAACTACAGGACGAGATTGAAGCACTGGGGCGCCAGGTTGTTATTGTACAAGGTGACATCACCAAACAGGATACCGCTTTCAGGATACGGGATGAAATACAGAGCCAGCTGGGTGGTGTAGACATTGTCGTTGCGAATGCGGTTATCCAATACAACTGGACAACGGTACTGGAGCAAGCGCCTGAGGATTACCTGAGTCAGTTTGAATCTTGTGTCATGCAGAGCGTGTACCTTGCCAAAGCATTTATCCCGTATATGCAGGAAATGAGATCGGGTCGTTTTATCGGAATTAATACCGAATGTGCGATGCAGAATTTTGCCCAACAATCTGCCTATACTGCTGGTAAACGCGGTATGGATGGTGTGTACCGTGTATTAGCCAAGGAAGTTGGCGAATATCAGATTACAGTCAACCAAGTTGCACCAGGCTGGACGATCAGTGAACGGGATCGAAATAGCGAATCAGGACATGATGCAGCATACACCCAAACCGTACCACTGAAACGCAGGGGAGAAGATCAGGAAATTGCGAATGCCGTTGCTTTTTTGGCTTCAGATTTATCCTCTTTTATTACTGGAGCATACATCCCTGTAAGCGGCGGTAATGTCATGCCTGCGATCTGAGTTGTGTTTTGAACCAAATGAATGAGATATACTATGAATTACATGCTCTTTGGAGCAGATACAATTTATAATTAGTAAATTAATAAGTTAGGACTGATCCGTTTGCCTTCAAGGGCAGACGGATTTTTTGTTATATGAATCAGATGATAACGAGGGTGCATTTCTTATACTTGGATTGACATATGATATTGATTCGTTTTTCAAAAAAATGGGGTATAAGAATAGGTATATTCACGGGATGGAAACCTAATCAAAATAACGTAATAAAGGAGAGACCCAACCTCATGAAAAAAACGATCGCAGACGTTCTAGTTGAAGCCTTGTTAAACGCGGGTATTCATCGGATATACGGCATTGTTGGAGACTCTTTGAATGCGGTCCTCGACTCCATCCGCAAGTCAGGCAAAATTGAATGGATTCATGTGCGTCATGAAGAAGTGGCGGCTTTTGCAGCGGGTGCAGATGCTCAAGTGAGTGGAAGCATTGCTGTATGCGCTGGCAGCAGTGGGCCGGGGAATATGCATCTGATTAACGGACTCTACGATTGTCACCGAAATCGCGTACCGGTACTGGCGATCGCTGCCCATATTCCGAGTGATGAGATTGGGAGTGAATATTTTCAGGCGACTCATCCGGAGTATTTGTTCCAAGAATGTAGTCATTATTGCGAAGTGATTACAACAGCCAAGCAGATGCCACGCTCGCTAACGATGGCAATGCAAACGGCAGTAGCACGTTCCGGGGTGTCTGTCATCGTGCTCCCTGGAGATGTTGCAGGACTTGAGGCAGCCGATCTACCCGTTCCCGAGCATGTATACCATGCACCGCATCCAGTAGTACATCCTTCGGAGCCTGAACTCGCCAAGCTGGCCGAGTACTTGAATCAGGACAAAAAAATTACACTTTTATGCGGGGCAGGATGTGCAGGGGCTCGTGAACCACTGATGGAACTCTGTGATCGATTGAAATCCCCTATGGTTATTGCGCTTCGAGGGAAAGAGCACTTAGAATACGACAATCCTTATTCGGTGGGACTGACGGGATTAATTGGATATTCTTCTGGATACCATGCCATGATGGATTGTGACGTGCTGCTCATGCTTGGTACGGATTTTCCTTATCGTCAGTTCTACCCGGAAGATGCAACGGTGCTGCAAGTGGATATTCAAACCTCACATCTGGGCCGGCGTACCAAGCTGGATTATGGCGTATGCGGTGACATCAAAGCGACCATTGAAGCATTACTTCCATACTTGACAGCTGAGCATAGTGACAAACACTTGCGTAAAAGTGTGAAGCGCTACACGAAAGTGCGAGAAGAGTTGGACGAGCTGGCTGTAGGAAAACCAGGCAAAAAGCCAATTCATCCGCAGTACTTAACCAAAGTAATCAGTGATGCCGCCGCTGAGAATGCGATCTTTACCTGTGATGTGGGTACACCAACGGTATGGGCGGCACGTTATCTTGAGATGAGCCGGAATCGAAGATTGCTGGGATCATTTAATCATGGAACGATGGCAAACGCATTGCCACAGGCGATTGGCGCTCAGGTTGCTGATCCCGGACGACAGGTCATCTCCTTATCCGGAGACGGCGGTTTAGCGATGCTTATGGGGGATCTACTCACGTTAAAACAGCATAATCTTCCAGTTAACGTGGTTGTGTTTAATAACGGCGCACTGAGTTTCGTAGAACTGGAGATGAAAGCTGCCGGATTCCTCGAATCGGGGACGGAACTTGTGAATCCTAACTTTGCAATGGTGGCGCAGGCAATGGGCATTGAGGGCATACGCGTGGAAGACCCCGCGGAGCTTGAAGGTGCTGTGGAGCGTGCATTGCAACATAACGGCCCCGTTCTGATCGACGTTGTTGTGAATCGTCAGGAGTTGTCTCTGCCACCGAAAATAAATATTAAACAGGCTGAAGGATTCACACTATGGATGATGAAAGCCGTACTGAATGGACGTGGCGATGAATTAATTGAGCTCGCGAAAACGAATTTGCTTCGGTAAAGCGTTGTTACGGGCGCGAGGCTTACGATTGGGTGCTGGAGTAGTTTCGAATTGCATAGTTAGGCCAATATCGTATATTAGGAAATATCGTATAAATGTATGGATCAATATGATTTTGGTTTGTTTTTAAGTGAATTGTTGTTTAGAATAGGTAACGTCAGGAAGGCGTCATGTCCTTACTGACTTACATAGTTCATCCATATGAAACTGGGGAAATGAATAGGTACAATGACAAATGGCACATAATTTGGAGGAGATCATCATGAGTCACGCAGGAAAAGTAGCCATCATTACGGGAGCAGGAAGTGGATTAGGTCAAGCCGCAGCGCTGAAATTGGCTGAGAAGGGTGCTTCTATCGTTGTTGTTGATCTGATCGAAAAGACAGGTCTTGAGACGGTAAGACAGATTGAACAGCTGGGAAGCAAAGCTATTTTTGTTCAGGCCGATGTGAGTAAAGCTGCTGAGGTAGAGAATTATGTGAAGAAGACGGTCGAAGAATTTGGCCGGATTGATATGTTCTTCAACAATGCGGGCATTGCGGGCCCAGGCATCAAATTAATTGAACATACAATCGAGCAATTTGACCAGATCATTGATATTAATTTGCGAAGTGTATTTTACGGATTAAAATATGTTATTACCGAAATGCTCAAAACGGGTGGGGGCTCCATTGTAAACACGGCTTCTACCGCCGGGATTGTAGGCGTTCCAGCAGTAGCTCCATATGCAGCAACCAAACACGGTGTTGTTGGTTTGACACGCACAGCCGCGATTGAATATGGCAAAGAAAACATTCGCGTAAACGCGATTGCCCCGGGTACCATTGAGACACCGATGGTTGTTCAGTTTGGCAAAGATAATCCGGAAGTTTTCCAAGCTACGGTAAATAGCATTCCGTCTGGACGTTTGGGCAAGCCGGAAGAGATCGCCAATCTGGTTTCCTTCCTGCTTGGAGACGAAGCGCCGTACATTAACGGAGCTGTGTATCCGATTGATGGCGCTGTTACTGCTCAATAAGAAGGTAGATCCATATATTTTTAAAAATAGAGCATGAAAAAGAGAGACTGTGTGGATAATCCGCACAGTCTCTCTTAATACCTAAAACTAACTTACGACTAATCAGCTCAAGACCTATTTTACTCCACAACACTTACCTCTTAGCAGAAAATCATGGTCAACACGGGCTCATGCTTCTACCTATCCAATGCTTCGACATAATCCTTCGCTTCTTTTAAAGAGAGACTGCGGGCTTCACGCAGCTTTTTTATCGCCTGAATTTTGTTTCCTCTGCGCACCATGGCAAGCAATTCTTGATCTAATTCATTCTTTAACTCACTCTGAGCAGTAGAGCTCGCACCAGCAAAAGAAGAGAACGATGCAGGATCCTGAGTTAAAGGCGAATTATTAAGAACGAAGCGATTCGCTTCGGGGGATGTGCCGTTTCGAAGTTGCTCCACCTCTGTTTTTAATTCATCCACCTGACGTTGCAGTTTACTGAGTTTTGACCATAAAATCGGAATAATCAACAGGAACACGACGAATATGAAATTGCTCATTTCAGTTTCACCGGGATTTCCTTGACGCCGCGAACGACCATACCCGGTCTCCATTCTAATGTATCGACATCGTTTTGCAATCTCATGTTTGGAAAACGATTCAAGAGTGTGCTTATCGCAATCTCGCCTTCAAGACGAGCAAGCGGCGCACCGAGGCAGAGATGAATACCTTTGCCAAAAGCGAGGTGTGCACTTTTCTCACGTGTGATATCGAACACATCCGGGTCTTTGAATTGCTCTTCATCACGATTCGCTGAATCCAGCGCCACAACCACAAGTTCACCCTTAGCAATCTGCTGCCCGCGGAATTCCATATCCTCTGAAGCCCAGCGTGAGGTGCTGAATTCAACCGGGCCGTTATATCGCAGCATTTCTTCAATGGCTTGATGGATAAGCTCAGGCTGCTGAATTAACAAATCCCGTTGTTCCGGATGCTCCAGCAGGGCCAAAATGCCATTCCCTATGAGATTTACAGTGGTTTCATGTCCAGCAATAATAAGCAGGGAGACGACACCAAGTAATTCCCTTTCGGTTAACTGTTCCCCGGATTCTTCTGCAGCAACGAGCTGGCTGATTAGATCATCTCCGGGTTCTTGACGTACTTTGGCGAACGAGGCCATCAGATATTCAGTGAATTCCTGTTCATGCTGTTGGAACAGTTCTCGATCCTCGGCGGTTGTTGCATTAATAACGGTGTTGGACCACATCCGGAATTTGTCTCGATCCTCCAGCGGCACCCCGAGAATTTCACTTATGACAATAATAGGAAGAGGGAAGGCAAACTCATCAATGAGATTCATTTTTTCTTGAGAAGGCAGGTTGTCGAGCAGATCATCGGCGATGCTCTGGATATGGCTTCTCATATCTGCGACAAGTTTTGGCGTGAAAGCTTTTTGTACCAAGCCCCGCAAACGACGGTGATCGGGTGGATCGGAGAACAGCATGTTACTGGAAAATATACTCTGACCGTCTGACCCATAGCGCTTAACCATATCTTTGCTAAAACGGGAATCTTTCAAAATCTGAACAGCATCCTCGTACCGGGTAATCATCCAGCCAAACTCACCTTGGGGAAACATGACTTTAAAGAGTGGGGTGTCTTTTCTTAATTTCTCATATACCGGATAAGGGTTCTGCGTAAATGATGCTGTGAAAAAATCAGTGCTTGATATCTCATTGGATTCGTTAGATTCATTCGGATTCAAATGTGTAATCTCCTCTCCTATGGCTGTAAGATATGTCTCTTTTTATTTATTCCATAAGTGAAGGATCAAAACCTTGTTTTGCGACGATAAAAATGCGAGTGATGCAGGAATATAGCGGGAGACTCAAGAAGACAAGAGAGTAAGTAAAGAATGCGTTTACAAAATAAAAAAAACGAGGTGAATGAAGGAATGTCATATAGGCAGTTGCCTTTGCATTATCATCAGATTCCCGCGAGTCCTATTGTTCTGGGGTGTATGCGTTTTGGTGGAGATTGGGACGGACAACCCATTACAGAAGATTTGGTGGTCGAAGGCCGTCAAGCGGTAGAGTCCGCACTGGAGATCGGGATTACTCATTATGATCTTGCAGATATCTATACACGTGGTAAAGCGGAGCAAGTATTTGGCCTTATACTATCTGATAGGCATGATCTTCGTGAACAGATCATTATTCAATCGAAATGTGGAATTCGGCTGGTAGGCGATGATGAAGGCCCGCAGCGCTATGATACATCGGGAGCACATATTTTAGAGAGTGTTGACGGAATTTTATCGAGGCTCGGTACAGATTACCTGGATATTTTGCTGTTGCATCGTCCTGACCCGCTTGCCCATCCTCAGGAGATTGGAGAAGCACTGGCTAAACTTCATCAGGCAGGAAAAGTAAGACATTTCGGCGTGTCCAATATGGGCTCAGAACAGATCCGCTTGCTTCAGATGTACAGCCGTGTGCCATTGATTGTTAATCAGTTGGAGATGAGCCTTGATAAAATTGGCTTTGTAGAAGCTGGCGTAACCGTAAACCGTGAGCATGCAAAAGATAATGTTTTCCCATACGGTACGATGGAGTATTGTCAGGCAGAGCATATTCAACTGCAAGCCTGGGGGCCCCTCGCACAAGGAAGATTTACAGGCAGAGTCATAGAGGGGCAGCGACCTGAGATTGAAGCTACTGCAGAACACGTAGATCGTATTGCTAAAAAGCATGGCGTTACGAAAGAAGCGATTGTATTGGCTTGGCTAATGAAACATCCAGCAGGAATTCAACCGGTGATAGGTTCAATTCGACCAGATCGAATTCTCGCTTGTCGTGACGCAGCGCGGGTTGAAATGACTCGATATGAATGGTACGAACTGTATTCGTCTTCGTGTGGAAGAAGAATGTAGAGTCTATAGACAAGATATATTCGCATTAAGTCGCTATTTTAGCGGCTTTTTTGTTATGGTCTTAGAGTTAAGTATGCTAAACACGAAACAAAATCAAAACGAAAGACTGTTGAAAAATGGTACGCTAGAACATCACTATTTTGACATTCAATAGAAAAGAAAACAGATCGTCATGGATGGCGCGCGGGGATGCACGACCTGTACTTTTTGCATTCTTTTCTTATTAAGCTGTGATTAGAAGTGATGTATGATTGTTTAAAAGATTGTAGTGCCTTCTCTCTGGATTCCGGGATTGAGGATTCATATTTGTACGGCTGTGTAAGACCTTGGACTTAGTCAGAAGTGCAGGTAAGAAGGACGTTTCAACCATTTTTGCGCGATTTAAGGCTGAGTGTGCCAAGGCTATGATAAAATGAAAATAAATAGGAACATACGATCTGTTTGATATGAGAGGAGACATCTTGATAATGGAGATGCTTAAACCGCCAGCT
This sequence comes from Paenibacillus sp. 2TAF8, assembly GCF_052114825.1. Lineage (NCBI taxonomy): Bacteria > Bacillati > Bacillota > Bacilli > Caryophanales > Paenibacillaceae > Paenibacillus > Paenibacillus sp. 2TAF8. The sequence goes on along the minus strand of NZ_JBFRFN010000008.1, from coordinate 38,185 downwards.
GAGACGTTATATGAGACGGAATTACGGGCATTACAGCAGGAGGATCAGGGCCATCGTCCCCCTAACTGGTTATTGTCGCCAGCGCATGTGCGGGATTTTATTATTGGTCGAGATCAACCAGCCATGCTGGATGGAAAACCAATTAATATCACTCGTAAATTTTACGGAAATGATGTATTAATCGAACGTGCAGTTGTTACACTTGCGGGGAATCGTGGATTGATGCTGGTTGGTGAGCCAGGTACAGCCAAAACAATGCTTAGTGAGCTGCTTACAGCTGCTATCTCGGGAACCAGTCTAAATACGATACAGGGTACGGCTGGAACAACGGAAGATATGATCAAGTATTCCTGGAATTATGCGATGCTTTTGGACAAAGGACCTTCGGAGGCGGCTCTCGTTCCTTCCCCGTTATATAATGGCATGAAAAAGGGCATTCTCACCCGTTTTGAGGAAATTACACGTTGTCCGGCCGAAGCACAGGACAGCTTGATCAGTATTCTGAGCGATAAAGTCATGAGTATTCCGGAGCTTGACGGAGGTGTACTTTTTGCCAAACCTGGATTCAACGTTATTGCTACTGCCAACATTCGGGATAAAGGCGTGAACGAGATGAGCGGCGCACTCAAGCGGCGTTTTAATTTTGAGACGATCAAGCCGATTCAGAATGTCAAAATGGAAGCCAAAATCATTGAATCTCAGGCGAGAAACCTGTTATTACATAGTGGAATTGATACCGAAATTCAAACCGACGTGGTGGAGCTGCTGGCGACTACGTTTATGGAACTGCGGACAGGCATGTCGCGAGAAGGTTATAAGCTGGATACACCTCAAGCGTCCATGAGTACTGCAGAAGCGGTGTCCGTGTACGTGCAAAGCGCGATGACCTCCTATTATTACGAAGGCAAATCCATTGCGCTGGATCGGCTGGTGCAAAATATGCTGGGAACGATTGCTAAGGAGAATGACAAGGATTTAAATATTCTCAAGAACTACTTTTCCAAAATTGTCAAAGCTCGCTCTGCGGAAGAGGAGATTTGGAAGAATTATTATGAGGAAAGAAAATGGATCGGTTAGGCCAGGAGCAGTCTGCTGACCCTGCCGTTTTATCGGATGTTACCGATTTGAATCAGCTGCAATCCATTTTTGATACAAGTGTATTTAATTTGAATAACAGAACGGTTTATTTTCCAATTCGGCATCATAGTCCGGCTTGTGCGCATCATCTGCTGCGTGTAATCGGAGAGTACAAGCCCGATATGATTCTAATTGAGGGACCGGAAAGCGGTAACCCGCTCATTTCTGTTCTCACGGATGAAGCGACCCTTCCTCCAGTCAGTCTGTATTATACCTATGAAGATGAATATGGAAGAGAAGCCTGTTATTATCCGATGCTTCGGTATTCACCTGAATATGTTGCGCTAAAGGAAGCTCATCGGCTTGGCATTCCGGCACAGTTCATTGATTTGGATTATCGGCATGTATCGGTACGTGCTGGCAACCCTCCGCAAACAGAGCAGAAAGAGATATCCATTCAGGACGAAACGCTGCTTGCCGGATCAGACTTCATTAACCGATTGTGCGAGAAAACAAACTGCCGCAGCTTTGATGAATTGTGGGAAAAGGTATTTGAGATCGGTGGTCTGGAGAAAGACACCTCAGTCTTTGTTCAGGATGTTTTCACCTACTGTACACTATCCAGAATGTGTTACACTCCTGAGCGGCTGATTGCAAACGGTGACTCGCTACGTGAAGCGCATATGGTGAAACGAATTAAGGAAGCAGAAAAGCAGTATCAACGTGTGCTTGTTATTACCGGAGGTTTTCACACGTATGGCTTAGTGAATTCCATTCATCAAGAAGTGGAGCCAAAGGGTGAGACAACACAGCAGGCTGGAGCAGATGAAGGGGATGTTCAACAACAGATGTACCCCATGGTTTACACGTTTGCCGAGGCTGATCGTCTGAATGGTTATGCCAGCGGTATGCCTTATGTGTACTTTTATGATCAAATCTGGGGTCAGATTCTTCGTTCTCCAAGTTCTCCTTACCGTGTAACCACGTTAAATGTGTTATCGAGACTGATGCGTAAGCTGAGGGAAAGAGAAGAACATGTATCTACAAGTGATGCGATCGAGGCTTACAGTATGATACAGGGTCTGGCAGAGCTAAGAGGCAAGCGAGAAGGCGGAGTTTATGAGCTTATGGACGCGGCACTTTCTTCATTTATCAAAGGAGAACTTACGCTGGCCACGGATAAGCCGTTGCAGGAACTGCAGCTTCTATTAACCGGGGATGCCATCGGAAGTGTTGCGCCTAATGCTTTTCATATCCCGATCGTAGAGGATTTCAAAACTCGTTGTACGGAGCATAAACTCCAGATCCGAACGACTGGACAGCACAAAAAAGTGCTTGATTTGTATGCTAAACCAGAACATCGCTTGATCAGCCAGTTGTTTCAATGTATCTCTTATCTGGTTCCCGAGTTTGCGAAGCGTCAAGCAGGTGCGGACTGGATCGCACAGCGTGATATGAACCTGGTTCGTGAAACTTGGGAATACATGTATTCCTCACGGATTGAAGCACGACTCATTGAAAATTCTCTGTATGGCGGTACGCTTGCTGCTGCAGCTACTCGTAAAATGGAGGAGCAGATGCAAGACATCCCGGATCATCATAGCGGAGAGATTGCAAGGCTGATGCTTCAAGCACTGCTGATGGGTCTTCAGGAGACAGCCATGCATTTGTATGCCAAGGTTCGAGCCGCCCTGCGGACTGATGGACATTTCCTTTCTTTGTGCAACAGCTTAACCATTCTGAATCGGATTTATCAGCACCGCAGGTTGCTGGGATTATCGGATGATGCTCACCTGTCTGATCTCGTATCAGAAGCCTACAGTAACGCGGTTGACAAGCTACAGCAGCTTTCCAGAACGAACGCCGATGAGCATGAAGGCATTATTCAGGGGTTGAAGTTACTTGCGATGCTGGCGGAGTCGTCAGAGGAGCAATTCCAGGATACGGCTTTTCGGATCCATCTGAATGAACTTTTGTCGGATCCGAAGCTTCCTGCTCAGCTTGAAGGGGTCTGTATCGCTATTGCATCCGGACTGGGTGACCGATCCAGAGAGGAAATTGTGGAGCGTGCGAGGGGGTATATTCGTGGAACACCGGAACAGACCCGTCAAACGGCATTATTTTTACAGGGTGTGTTTACGGTTGCGCGGGATGCCTTTTTATATGAAGATCAGTTGTTGTCGGAGCTAAATGGACTGATTGAGCAGTTGTCCTATGACGATTTTATTGCGATGATTCCAGAACTACGTCTGGCTTTTACTTACTTTACGCCGATGGAAACGAATCTAATTGCTGAACGTGTGGCAAAACTGCATCAGATGATGCCGGATGAGATGACGACCCCTGTGCTGGATGAACAGATGCTCGTTCAATACAGATCGCGGGATGAGGCGCTTCGGAAGGAGTTTGCAGCATGGAAGTTAATATGAACGAAGCACCTCATGGACAAGACGAACCGTTGACGGAGAAGTCTTCCACGCAAGAACGAAGTGCTGTCGAAACTTTGAACCGTTGGCGCCTGATTCTTGGTGAATCGGCTGAGGTGGGCCTGTGTGAATCAGATCAATATACAACGGGTGAATTTCAGTATGTGGAACTGGACGAGATTTTAGGGTATTTGTATAACCGGGAATACGGAGAAGAGCAAGGTTACCGCAAAGAAGGTGGACGTGGTTCATCAGAGCTTACCGTTCCGAATTGGTTACACAAGGTCAGAGATCTTTTTCCCAAATCAACGGTTGAAATTTTGGAAAAACAGGCATTGGATCGTTACGGACTTACGGAACTGTTAACAGATAAAAAGCTGCTGGAGTCTCTTGAACCTAATATGAACCTTCTCAAAAACATCATGCAGTTCAAGGGACGTATGAAAGGTGAAGTACTGCGGAGTGCCAAAGATATTGTGCGGACAGTCGTTGAGGATCTTCAGAGGAAGCTGGAGTCACATACCCGTGCCAGTATTATGGGGAAACGAAGTAAGTATGCGTCCAGTTCAGTGCGCTCATTGCGTAACCTGAATTTTAAACGTACGATTGCCCGCAATCTGAAAAATTATGATAAACATAAACGAAGGTTTGTGATTGATCGTCTTTATTTTGATGGGAATATACAGCAGCACAATAAGTGGAACATCATTATCGGGGTAGATGAAAGCGGCAGTATGATGGATTCGGTGATTTACAGTTCGGTCATGGCGAGTATTTTCTATCGTTTGAATGCGTTACGCACGAAACTGTTCATTTTTGATACCAAGGTTGTGGATTTAAGTGACCGGCTTGAGGACCCTGTGGACGTGCTGATGAATGTGCAACTTGGCGGAGGAACTCATATTGCCAAAGCGCTGCGTTACGGCGAGACGCTGATCGAGAATCCTGGTAAAACGATATACATTCTGGTCAGTGATCTGGAGGAAGGATTTCCGATCAATCAGATGTATCAAGCATGCAAGGATATTATCGATTCAGGATGCAAGTTGCTTGTTCTCACGGCACTCGATTTCAATGGAGAATCGGTATATAACAAACATGCCGCGCAGACGCTGGCCAATATGGGAGCACATGTCGCAGCTATAACGCCTAATGAGCTTGCCGAATGGATTGGAGACATTATTACTTAAACCAACTTAATGGAGGAATATATGATGCTTACCGCAGACCGTGCAGTAGAGAGTTTAGTAGAAAAGTTCGCTTCAATCTGTTCAGATGATTACTCACTCACGACCGATCGCAGTTCCGAAATTATTGATTATGTTATGGGTGCGACAGAACAATTTCCTGATATGATGGGCAAGACGAGCCATTACGTCTATCGAACTGTAGAGGCACTATCCAAGCTTGGCAAAAAAGACGATGGAGATATTTTTTTCCGTGCCGGAGCGATTGCCATGCATCTGGAGTCGAATTATTTTCGCAGAAGCCCATGGGGAGTTAACGCATTCACGGCTTGTCTTGGTGAGGATTCAGAGGCTTACGGATTAAATGCAAAAAGCAAGAGTCCAGACCGGATGGGCGTCTTGTTATCTCGTTTGAAGAAAATGAAGCAATATGCTGGCGAAGAAGAAATTCTCACGGAGCTTAAAAGACGCGTGAAGCGAGCCCAATGGTTGTTTGATTCCAAAAAGGCAGATAGTCAGGGCAATTTCAGAGATGTGGTTGATGCCATGATTCTTGTTCATTTGTGTTTGCAACCGGATTGTGAGTTTACGAATAAGGACGAGATCAAAGAAATCAGTGCATCCCTGCCCGAGCTGTTCCAATATGTTATGGCGAATGATGCGGCAAAGCTCCACACAGAGCTGTATTCGTTGATCGAACCATTAGTTGCAGGCAGCGTTCAAGGTAAACAAAACAGTTCCACCCAGTTGCTTGAAGAGGAATTCCTAAAGCAGAAACGCAGTGAACTGATTGCAAAGCACTACCCGGAAATCACATTCTCCCCGAAACATCATGTTTCACATGCCGATTTTCATCAGACCATGGTGTTGCTTAGCAGTGCGGTGTTATATCTGACGAATATCCATGGAGGGAAGCAGCAATTTCTGGATAACGCCAGTGAGGTTGGCAAAGTACTTCTTGAAGTCATTCATCACTTACATGAGATATATCCGATGGAGGTTCGTAAGTATCTACTTAGTATGAATCCTCGTTCAAGAAGCGAAGATGATCTGCTGGCTGGTCTGATCCCGCTGAACGAGCCCTATCAATTAATTGAATTGATGCAGATCGAGTTGAACTCATACCGCGTGTCATGGATTATAATCAAGGCGGCCATTTCCAATCAACCTGAACACTCCAAACGAGCATATGAGATTGTCAGGGCACCATTTCTGAAGTTATGCCTTCATAAAATGATGTTGGATCAGGGAATCACTTTACATCATCCGGAAACTACAATCGAAGAGGCTGTATTCCGTGTACTGCGTCAACCTTTAGAGGGTGGGCGGCAAGGACTTGCTATTGCCAGATATTTGAGTGGTGAGAACACACTTGAGGAATATTGGGCAGACAAGGACAGTCGTGGGTTGTTTAATCATGTCAATCGGGATCGTAAACGAATTAACAATCTCATTAGCATCAGTTTCCTGCCACTTGATTCGGAACCGATGCACCGCTTTGCGATCTTGCTAACCCACCCGGAATGGACGCTAGATATTGTATCAGATATGTATCACTCTTACGCATTTAGCGGTGAGCAAATATTGAAAGCATATGGTGACGATCCTCAAGTTAAACGCGAACAATTGCTAACAAGTCTAATATCGTTGAATGGTATGACGGATTATACGTATCAATCGATGCCGCAGGATGAGTATCGCCGTATTTTGCAGCAAAACCTGGAGTATGCATTGAAGCAGTACAAAAAACTGCCAACGGACACACGTATATTAACGCTGGAGGTTGCATTTGAGCAGAGAGCCACCTTGCCTAAGAAACAATTGGTGACAGCTATTCAAGCAGGTTTGCAAGATGCGTCCAAACGGGCAAACAGTATTGCTCTGGCCGAATTCAACCGGGTTCCGGATCAAGAACTGTATACGATGATTTATCGTGCGGAGAAAAAGGCATCCATTAAAGAAATGGCGTTAACAGCGATCCGAAGTCTGGATAACAGTAAGGAATTATATACAGAACTGTTGCAAAACGAGAAGTCAGCGGATTGGAAAAATCTGATTCAGATTTTGCTCGATACAGCTGAACTAAGTCCTGAATATGCACATGCAGCGCTTGCTGATCTGGCTGATGCCAAAAAGATATCCCGGATCAGCTGGTTACCTCTCAAGGAACTGCCAGCTTTAATCCGTTCAGCGGACGGTCAGCCTCTGGATGATCGGATCAAACAGTATGTACTGTTGCAATCTATTGATCACGGGTCTGGACCGAATGAGCGGTTAAATGAACTCAGAGAATATGTGAACGAAGCTTCGCTGATTCGGTTTTCGAAAGAACTACTGCAGATATGGATTCATGAAGGTGCACCTGCGAAGGAAAAGTGGGTCATGTATGTCTCCGCACTCTTCGGTGATATTCAGATTGTTCATATTTTGACTCCGCAGATTAAAGAATGGACAGAGAACAGCCGTGGTGCCATTGCAGCGGAGGCAGTGAAGGTGCTGGCGTATCTGAAAGAACCTTCCGCGCTTATGGCGATCGATAAGATCAAACGTAGTATGAAGAACCGCCAGGTTAAAGGAGCAGCGGAAGAAGCATTACAGCTTGCTGCGGAGAACATGGGACTCACTGCGGAACAGCTTGAAGACCGGCTTGTCACTTCCCTTGGTTTTGATGAAAATGGTACTTTGCAGCTAAGCTATGGAGAACGCGCCTTCCAAGTGAAAGTTAATGCCGAGCTGCAGGTTGTCGTCATGAATGAGGAGACAGGTAAATCAGTCAAAAGTTTGCCTGCTCCAGCACAAAAGGATGATCCTGAGCTTGCGGCACAATCCAAGGCACGTTTCACCCAGTTGAAAAAGGATCTTAAAACGATGGTTACGATCCAGACACAGCGTTTGGAAGAGTCGTTGTCGAAGCAACGTCTCTGGACGGCTGATGAATGGACATCCCTGTTTGTGGACAATGTGATCATGCAGAAGTTCGCTGTTGGATTAATCTGGGGAATATATGAAGATGGTGAGTTGGTCAGCACATTCCGGTATATGGAGGACGGTACGTTTAATACGGTGGATGAGGATGAAACGGATTTACCATCAGAGGCTCAGGTAGGGCTGGTGCATCCGCTTGAACTGGATCAGGAAATTTTGGAGGGATGGACTACTCAGCTTGAGGATTATGAGGTCAAACAGCCTTTTGAGCAGCTGAAGCGTCAAATCCACTTGATTGAGGACGAAGATCAGGCCAAGACAGAATTTGAACGTCTTCCGGAAGAGGAGTTCTCACCAACCGCTCTTCCGAAAGCTCTGGAAAAATACGGCTGGATTAAAGGGCCTGCACAAGACGGCGGTTGGTTCCATGAGTTTTACAAAGAGTATGGAGAGATCGTTGCTGAACTTCGATTCAGCGGTACAAGTATCACTTATTATGAAGGACTGGATGATGTTACGCTGGAATCATTACATTTCTTCAAACCTAACGGCAAGAGACAGCATTATTATTACGCAGATAACAAATCGATTCCTCTGGGCAAGATTCCAGGCCGGGTATTTAGTGAAACGATCTATGATATTTTGAGAGCAACGGGGCGCTGATTCCGTGAGTATGAATGAGTTCAATGAATTTAAGCAGAAATTCAGGCATTTTTCGAAGCTGTGCACAGAGGATTATCTCATTCGTTATGCGAACAAAGGATTATACAAAAGGGCGCTTAAAGAACTGGATCAGGATGTATCTGTGCAGTACACGTGGCATGCAGCATCGGTCAGCTGTCAGCTAAGTGAGGGTACGGAATGTACCCTCTATGCTACGCTGGATGATTGGCAGTGTTCTTGTCCATCGGAGAATATCTGCAAGCATGTGTTAATTACGATTTTGTATGATCAGCGGCAGCAAACGGTAGAACATGATGCTGCATCAGAGCTATCACCAGTTATGCATGAAGAACCTGAGGATTCCAAAGTGCACGAGCTTTCTGAGAAGGAGAAGGCCTTTGAAAAGGATAAACTTCTTCTCGTTAAGGAGTCAGYCAGTCGTGGTTACGAAGGGACAACTCAACCATCGGAAGAGAATACTCGTTTTCGCTGGATGCTTGGAGCCGATCTTGCGCCAATCATCAAATCATATACTTCAACGATGGTTGAAGAAATTGTTTTTCGTTTGCGTTACCCCGAAGAGATTCAGATCACGGAGGATACACTGCTTACCATACATCTGAAAAGTCAGGAGATTGAGGTTTCTTTTACAGAAGAGCCAAATCTGACCAAAGCCTTATGCAAATTAAAACAGACTGCCGGAAAGATGGCCAAACTTGAAGCGCTGTTGCGATATCGTATCATTCATGGACTGGATGATACGGAGGCTTTGAGTGTTCGCGCATACGAGCCCAAGTTCTCCCTTCAAACGGTTCGTGAGTGCCGCGAAATGTTGGCAGGCATGCTTAAAACAGGACTCGCAAGGTTGCCCCAATCCTATATGGCACAGCTCGAGACACTGGCTATTGCTGCACATAGCAGTAATCTTCCAGATGTTGAACGCAATTTGCGCGGGATTCAGGGAGAGCTTCAGCTTTTTTTCAAACGTCATGTGCGATTCTCCATGCAGACGATGCTTGATCGCATAAGTAAGCTTTATCTCGCGTTAGAGGTACTTGTACAAAGCGAGATAACCATCAAGCAACAGAGTCAGCTGGTTGGCAGCTTTCGAAGCAAGTATTTTACGGTGCCTTCACTTCATCTCTATGGTCTGGGTGCAGATTCTTGGGAGACACGTTCCGGATTCCGCGGGATAACGTATTATTTCTATTGCTTTGATGATGGGCAGATATATACGTACAGTGATGTACGTGCGGTTTATTACGAGGATCAACAATTCTCGTTTGCTGAGCATTATGCAGCCTATACGCCTTGGCTACCCAATTTGACATTTAGTCAGTTTACGGGAGAGGAAGTGCAGTTTCAGTCCGTTAAAGTGAATGAAGAACGACGGATATCTTCAGGCGATGGAGCGAAGCTAAGTATTTTGCCACGAACGAATGTGACCGAGCTGGATTTTGGATCGTATCTCATGGACATCTCGTCTGCACTTCAACAGCAGCCTGATTCTATCCATTTATTCGCAGAACCAAAAGAACGGCTGGCCATAATTGAAGTAACTCGCATTGTAGAGCATACATTCAATAAACAGACGCAAGATCTGATCCTTACCGTAGAAAATACGGAGGGGGAGCGATTACCACTCACGCTTCCTTACTCATCCGATTGGCAGTCTATGATTAACAGGCTGGAGTCGGGATTTGGTTCTCAGAAGCTTGAGCATTTTTATGCGTTTGTACGCTTGGAGACGAAACGGATTACTCCAATCAGTTTCCTGAAGGGCCAGACGCTGCTTAGTTTAAAGCTGGATTCCGGTAGCGGAAGGATGGGGCGTTTTGGAAGAAAATAATGAATGCATGCAGCAGTTATCTGGCTGGGCTGGGGAAATGCTCCTTCGAGGGTTATCTCAATTTACCATTCGAGATATTCAGCTGCTGGAACAGCTAGCTACGGATGTGCAACGAATGCAAATGCATTTCCTGCATGAATTGATCCATGGTGTTTTGGAGGCAGGACGCCGGGTTGCGCTTGGCGAGGGGCATGAGGAGCAGCTGTTGGATCAATATTGTCGATTGGCCCAATATGTACAAATCAGCACATTTGCTGATATTGTGGCAGAACATTAGCCAAGCCGTAATGAAGAATTATTACAGGAACATATTGTGTATTCTCATGTTAACAATGTATAATAACCTTGAATTTTTCGAATACAAAAGGGACATCCCATAGTTAAGTTTTAAATGTGACCCGTAAGATGGACAGTATGAAAAACTATCCTCTTGCGGGTCTATGTATTTTAATCAGATTGTAGAAGTTCAAAATGATGAGGAATTAGAGTTTTTTGGAGGCAAGAGATCTAAAATAGAGGCAAAAGATCTAAAAAACTGAGAAAGTGGCTGCTGTATTCATTCCCTTCATCCTTATTGCTTTTTGGTAAGTCTCATTATCTTTTACAGCGATATAATCGGTTGTCTCGATATTTTTTACTTTAAATAATGTTGTTCCTTTTTTATACTTGTTGGAAAACAGATTTGGTAATTCATTACTTTCATTTGTACTGTATTTTTTGATTGTCCCAATTTCGATCTCCACTTCAGTTGTAACAACAGTTTCATTTGTCACCTTGTAAACCCCATTATTCCACGTTATAACATCAAATGCCCAACTTTGAAGTTCACCATCACCTGAGTTTGAGCATGCCACGAGGAACAGCATTGAAGTCAAAATGAATGTAAAAGTCTTTTTCATAATAAATCCTCCCACTATACAATAATGTTATCTCATAATTCGAATATATCTTTATGGGAAGTGAATTCATACAACCCTGAAGATGAGACAAAAATCGGCGGATGTGAGAGTATGTAAAACACATCTCAAAAGGTTTTTTTTCATTGTTATACTTAAAATGATTTTAATGGAAGAAGTTCTATTCACAATTTTACCAATAATGTTTTTTATTTTCCATAGAAAAGCTAAGTTATTTATTAACTGATTTATGAATTATCCTAATCAATGTTCCTTAATGAAGGTTATAAATCATGGTTAGTCTTGAAGAGTAAAATGAAGACAAAAAAACATTTACGTGTCATATCCCGAGTAATGATGCATACCATTAGGCGAATGCGGTCATAAGGGAGGAAGCGAAGATGTCGATGAGTGAACCGCTATTACTGCAAATCGTGAATCAACATATTCCGGCGGGTGCCACGGTCATTACGATTGATAAACCCAATCTACATCCTGCTGTGTATGCATCTGATCTTACAGGTGATGGACTACCGGAGATTGCTGCTATTTACCAGCTGAATAGTGAGCTTTATCTGCTTATATTAAAGTTTGTTCAAGGACATTGGATTAAGATGGCTCTGACAAAAGGACTTGGATATGGCGTTACGCTGCTCACGGCAGCGCCAGTAATTTCAACAAAAAGAAATAATCTGATCGTAGGCTGGCAGATTGGAGCGATTTGGTCAAAGCTTGCTGTGTATGAATGGACTGAAACCGGTCTTAAGGATACTGCTCCTGACGATTTATATTATAGCTATGCTGAGATTATAGATATGCCTGGTGTACACGGACGAGATGGCAAGGTTGAGATTGCGCTGTGGATTCACGATACAGGAGAAGCTTATCGGGTAGATATTATTCGATGGCAGCAGGGTCAATGGGTTCCAGCAACAGATGTATATCGTGCCTATTATCCTAAAGTTGTGCAATATTACGAGCAGTTAACACAGCATTATCCCGACTATGTGTTTTATTGGTATTACCTTTCGGATGCTCAATTTCATGCAGGACTATATCCCGCAGCACTGACTTCAGTTCAAAAAGCGTTGAGTTTTCCGGAAGCGTATCCTTCGAGAGAGAACTTGCTTGAACTAGAGAAGAAAATTAAACAGGCGCTCGCTGCTAGCACTACTACCAGAGTTACGACATGGTTATATCCTGTCTCTGTTCGAACAACGAGCGGTACCCGCTGGGGTTATATGGATGAGCAGGGACATGTTCGATTGGAGCCGGTGCTAGAGGAAGCTCAGGCGTTTCAGCCGAATGGATTGGCAGTTGTCGTGAAGAACGGCCGTGCGGGTGTTATTAATCTTCAAGGACAGTATGCGGTTCAACCTGTGTACGATTCGATTAATTCTTTTTCGGAAGAGCGCGCTATGGTTATTGATTCTCAAGGCTTTAAAATGATCAATGAGCAGGGCACGGTTCTGACCAAACGGGCGTACCCGTTTATCGCAGATATGCATGAAGGCAGAGCCATGTTTTACGATAATAACATAAATGAGGCGAATGGCTCATCAAGTCTCTATGGTTACCTGGATTCTTCGGGAAATGAAGTGATCCGAGCACAATTTGCGTCAGCAAATGATTTTCAGCATGCCAAAGCTATTGTACAGATTAAATATCAGGAATATGCGCTTATCGATCGGAACGGCAATCGGCTTGCAACTTATCCATATGCTTATGTAGGGCCACTTGGAGATGGATTGCTTGCTTTTCAAAAAGAACTCTCTGGCAAGTACGGGTACATTGATGAACGGGGGAATATTCGTATTCAGCCCAAGTTTACATCGGCATTTCCTTTTAACGATGGGCAGGCGATTGTCAATACAGCTGAGGATTACAAATCGAATTATGGTGTTATTAATACGCAGGGTTCATTTGTGATTCAACCTGCCTATAACGACATACGGGAGCTTGGAGAGTACAGGTACGCACTTGGAAAAGCCATTAATCCGGAGGAGCCTTATATTGGTTCGATGTACGCGATCTCTGAGCTGAACGGTAGGATACTAACAGACTTTATCTATCGTAATGTGGAAAATTACAAACAGGGTCTCGCTTCCGCATCGGATGGAAATCAGACTTATCTGCTGGATTTGAGCGGCGGACCAGCTTCAGGATACCCTCGTGTGACAGGGGCAGGATCCATGGAAGTTGTGGCGCCGAATCTCATTAAGGTGTTTGTGGATCAACGTTTATCCTATGTGAACCGAGCTGGACAGATCGTATGGCAGCAAAATACAATCGTACCTCTACATTCGCCTTATCGGGTGCGTGAGGAGAAGTATAAACCTAATCGAGATTACCTCGTCTATTATCCGCAGGTTGAAGGATTGACCAATCAATCGGATCAGGATAAGTTAAATGCTAGGCTGAAGCAGCTTTCTCAAGTCAAACCTGTTCCTGCAGATCAGCAACTGGATTACACGTATACCGGTGATTTTGATATCACGTTCTACCAGCAGCAACTGCTTCAATTGCAATTAACGGGTTATAACTATCCCGCTGGCGCCGCGCATGGTATGCCAACGATGGTGTATGCGATTATTAATCTGTCCAACGGCCAGCTGTATGAGCTGAAGGATTTGTTTAAACCAAACAGTGACTATGTAAAGGTGTTAAGCCAGATTGTAGGGGAGCAGATCAAAAATGATCCGCAGTATTCTTATGTTTTTCCAGATACGTACACTGGAATAAGTGCGAACCAGCCTTTTTTTGTGACAGCGGATGCGCTGCATCTATATTTCAATCCTTATGATATTGCGCCATATGCTGCGGGATTCCCGACATTTACGATTCCGTTTAGACAGATTATGAGCATCATTAATACAGAAGGGTCGTTCTGGAAAGCATTTCATTAGATAATTGAATGAGCAGGGGGATCTACATTTTTGAAGCCATGTGAGAAACCATGTGGCTTTTTTTACTTTATAGGGGGCTTTATATAAAAATGTAAGTTTCAATATACTGATTCAAATAAGAATGTTCATAAATTCACAAACTGAAATGGAAGAGGTTTAGGAGATTGAGATGAATAATATGGATAATATGAACCAATTGGTATATATTTCATGTATAATATAAATATCCACTCATCAAGGTATGACAAAATAGTCTGGAGGAAATCATCTTGTATAAGGCAGGTTTTTGGATTAGATTAGGAGCAAGTTTTTTGGATGGTCTTATCATTGGAATTCCATTAGTTATCATCGCAGGTGTACTTACTGGGAACTATGATACAGATGAGCCGATAGCCAAAATATTGAGTGCGTTGTATTCAATACTTTTACCAGTTTACTGGTATGGGCGTACGATTGGAAAACGGATATGTGGAATCCGAATTCAAATATATGATACACAAGAATCACCTAAAATCACTACAATGTTAATGAGAGTTTTAGTTGCAGGAATTGTGTACGCGTTGACTCTAGGTATTGGAGTTATTGTGAGCATGTTTATGGTCGGAATGAGAGAAGATCGCCGTGCAATACATGATTTTATTGCAGGAACTGAAGTCGTATGGGATTAACCTAAAAGAGCGATAAAACGAGCTGTACAAGATAAAAATCCTTGGCGGCTCTTTAATTCTTCACTACTGTTTCACAAAACTCGTATTTTGTACATATGTACAAGTTCTTGTTTCAACCAGGTTGAACCGTTTTGTTCTTGTTCCTCGACGACACTTAAATAGAAATGCTGTCGGAGGACAAGAACTTGTACCCTTAAAGGACAAGAACTTGTACCTATTGCTGTCTCCTCCTTCAATTTGTGGGTTTATGGCAATCAGTAATAACTGATTCAAATATTTGATTTTATAACAGTCTCTTGACATTTTTCATCAGTATCTTAGTGGTCATTATCACCTTACGTTAACCATCTTTTTTATTTGATTTGGCCGTTTAGGACAAGAACATGTACCGTTAAAAGACAAGAACTTGTACCTATTGCCGTTTAAAAAAAACTTATCCTATTCATTTAAAACTGGGTTAAACACAAAAAACCGTTAATCCTTTCAGATTAACGGTTTCAAAAACTTAATTTTTTCACATATGTCTCGACTGTTTTTTGTAAAATAATATGTTCGTCACTTGGATTATTCATGCTCAGCATTGCAACTTTTAGTGGTGTATACGAAATCATTGATTGAATATCTCGTATAGCGGTTCCATGTTGATTCGGGCAATTGCACTTGTTAGTCAACAACAGCTCTTTGTTTTGCAAATGATAATATTCAATGCTGCTCGATGAGCCGCTCTCATCAAAGTTATATTTGAAAGCAACATCTGGAAACGAACTGTCCCTCATATTCTCAATTTCCTTCCAATTAGGAACACTAATTTCTTTGCTTCTCTTCCCTGCGATCTCCATCCAAGCACAAAAGAAATTTTCACAGAATTGTAAGACTAGTTTTTCAAGAATCCAAGAAATCCCCCCTATTTCAATACTTCTACGAATTTTCATTTGATAATTGACGACCTGATCAGAGAAATACTCCAGAAGCTCCTTGATTAGAAGTGGCGATACATCAGAAATCAAGCTTGTTCTTAACGAATTAAAGCCGTAGAAATGCTCCTCCTTTAACAGAGATTTTCTCCAAAAAACAAAAGCATATGCATAGGGACAAATTTCAGGGAATTCAATCGTTTCATTCGATTTTCTAAGTTCCATCAATTGAGTTATGCAATGTTGATGAGACTTAAGAGTACTCTGAAATAGTCGGTCTACAACTTGTTGAACAGCATCAGAAGTAACTTGCAGTAAATCTTTTTGGAAACGTTTAGAGAAATAAACCTGTCTGTGGAAGGTTTCTTCTGAATTAAATAGCTTTATCTCTTCAGGTTCATCCGTAACTAAACGCTTTAAATTGCAATGTTGTGCATGTATAATCCATTTGGAATGCATATTTGATATCTTCATGTTTGCATGGTTTGCTTGAACCCAACGAAGGACAGCAGGATTCATTTGATCAGGCGCTCTCCATTCGTTCCAACTGGACATATGAAAAGTAGCAAAGGCATACCCACACTTGCACTGAAATGCATGTTCTAACTGTCTATTCGACAACAAAAAAGGTATTGTTGATCTACAGTTAGGGCAAGTATTATTCAATTTTAGATCATGAAATGCGCATTCATCGAGAAGTTTAAACTGATGCAGCCAAGAATGATACCCTCCCTCGATACACTTCGAACACCAATGCAATTCACGATGAAACCAATGCTCCCATGAACTATATAGTTCAGAAAACGGACCTATTAACGACTGAATATTCTTAAAATTGTGTTCTTGCAAGTTAAAATCCAGCGTTTGATGAAGCCTTTCGAGGTGAAATCCATCTAACTGTATCAGTTCTCTTTGCTTATCTCCAATGTAATGTTTAATATTCTTCACCTGAGTACTGCCAAAGATTTGAAGAATCTCATTTCGATCTGCAAGGTTCACTAATGCAAGTTTTTCAAATACGGACCAAGGCGATTCATAATCATATATCCATTCTTTCCTCCACACGACATTCATGTTCTAATCACCATTACCTGCTAATGCCATATAAATTTCAGATTCAATATAGCCTGTAAGTTTAATGGAATCTAACCAATTTTGGGCTGAGATCCATTCAAGTTTCTCTCCATGGGTTCCGTATATTTTCAGAGCGTTTTCAACAGTATACGTAAAATACTCCATAGGAATCTCAAGTTTTGAGTTCACTCCATGCTCCCTTCGAAGATTTTGAAATTGTTGATATATTAAAGCTGCGTCCTTTTCTAACCGATGACCTTTCTCATATCCTTCCCGAAAAAAATATCTAGTGAAGCTCCAATCACTGTTTTCAGGATAAGCTGAGATTTCAGGTGAATCGTAGCAACGAAGAACTGCTTTAAAATCATCTAGTGAAGTAATACCAAAAAAACGATGCTCATGTGTCATAAAGCGTCCTATGATCTGGGACTTACGTTGTCCTAAAAAGAAAGTTCTCCTAGTGAGCAATTCTTCTTGACCTACGCAAATTACAGACATACTGATTTTCTCACGATCTAGTTGGTTATAGATATCCATTAACCAATGATAATGTGATTCTGTTAGGTGATGTGCCTCATCCATAATCAAAATAACCCTTCTTAAACGAGACAATTCAGCTTTTTCTTTTAACAAATTAACAATTTGATTCCGCAACTCACCAGGTTTTCTTCTAGCTATAAACGGAAATTGAAAATCATGTAGCAGATCTGCGTAAAACTTCTCTTCACTCGGAAATCTATATGAGTTGCTATTGGCTATGAAGATTGGTATTGGCGCATTTATAAAATGTGGCAGATTTTCTAAGGCAAACTTTAATGCAGTGGTCTTTCCAAGACGCGGACGACCATAGACAATCATTCCTGGTAATCGGTTCAGTACAATCTTTTTGAGATTATCCATTAAGCGGAGTACTTCTTTGGTCGGAAGTAAATAATGCCCTACTTCAATAGGGTGTGTACCAACAGGTATCAAATGATTTTCCATATGTCAATTTCTCTCCTTTTTTCAATACATCTTTGTCTTGAATTGTTTTAGTAAGCGCTCATAATTATCCATCTCATTGATCTTTTCCCTGTTGATTTGTTCTTCTCGAACTTTGTCTAACAATTCATGTTGTGCTCTTGCTTCTTCTAATGCATTTGTTTGTTCCTCCGCTTCATCCGTTAGCTTTTGTTTACTTACCTCTTTCACTTGAGTAATTTTATTTATTGATTTCTTAGTGTTTTCTTTACTCAAGAGATAGTCAGTGTACACGAAGATAGGATCGTCCCAAGTTGTATAATGGATTAGCTTTCGCTGAACTAATGAATTGATCGCACGTCTCGTTTGCAAGGAATGTGGAGTAAGTGACCATCTGCCACAAGCAGTTAAATAACCAAATTCGCTGCCGTCAGGAAGAAAAGCTTTTAAAGTACGCAGATCATCAACATTTACATGTAGAACTAGCTCGTGCTTTATAAGATGGGCAGAGTTAGCGAGCTTTTCACTTCGATATTCTACGCCTTCATATTGAATGTAGGGCTTTCTTCCACTCAATAGAGAACCTCTTACGGTTCGATTTATTTGGGTTTGCATAAATAACATCTCCGATCGTTTCTCTTCTTCCAGGCGTCTTGGTAGTAAGCCTCTTAGTTGTATCCTTTTTTCAAGAAGTTCGAGGGGTGTTTGATGATAAATCCCACCATGAGGTGTTCCGTTGTAATTTGAAATCATCACATCAATGAGCTGCAATAAATGTTCGTATGTGATGTTTAAACGAAGAGCGTTTTTTTCAGGATTGTTTCTTCTTGGATCATCCGGACCGCTGCCCGTTGTATTCGGTAACCGATGAAACAGGTTCTCAGCTAAAGTTTTAAAGTATCTCTCAATAACTCCTCTTCTCATTGGAAGTGCCACGGGACCAAAGTTCGGAGTACAACCAATTAAGTTTGTGAGTCGATCCTGCACCATTTTAGCGTAGTGAGATTTGGCGTTATCTAAACAGATTACATCCCACACTGCCCACTCTAACTCAGGAAACTTTTCTGATGGAAACCCACCTGGAGGATGATAACTCAGGCCTGGGATTGTCAATTCTATCCGTTTATGTGGCATAATTGCATTACGAGCACAGTGCATTACGTCACTTCCACCATACTCTCTACTCAGTGAAACAGAATATCCTAAAATACAGCGATTACTCACATCAATGATGGTAAGAATCCAGAAACGTTCAAGCGTCAAGGTCATAGGGTCTCCATCTGGCGTATCAATATTTACCGTAAAAAAACCGTCGATTCGATGGGCGTCAAATTGGACTTTCTGATACGGAAACAAGTTTGAGAGTTGGTTTTGATCTTCCTCCCCCACTCGGTTTGCTCTATGAAATGCATCTTTACCGTAGCGCGCTGTAGCCTTTCTAAAATTTTGCTCAGCTACTTGTTTAATGTAACGTTGTAGAGCCTTATACCCCATCCATTTTGTATTTAAAGGATATTCAGAGAGAGTTATTCCCTTTTCACGGCACTGATCCACAAAGCGCTTGTGGATATGCTTCACCTTCATAACCGGCTCTAGGGAACGATTTTTTCTGCCTAAATATAAATCTTCTACCATGTCTTTGATGTCCGGATGCATTTCCAAAAAACGGTTGAATTCTCCGGTTTTTTGATCTTTGTTTCTTTTTTGACCTAATAAATCCAACTCATATTTTTTTACGTTTTTCTGAGGAATCAATCCACGGAATCCTAAAACAACGCCATCCAGATCATATTGAATACATCTTTGAACTAATCTTCTCAAGTTTCGTGGCGAGACTCCGGTCGTATGTTGAATACTATCTAAACTCTCCCTCTGAAAATACATTAAGACCGCATTTTTACGTTGTACAAACAAAGTATGGGCAGTTTCATGGAGTACATTCTCGTCTACAGAGGGCCATAGTTCAGGATTAGCTTGGTCGGGTTCTAATCCGTCCTGCTCATAAATTCGCGATCTGCTCATTGTCTCCATACCTCCATTTCAAATCCGATAAGTTGATCTTCCATGTTCGATTTAATATCCCCCTCATAAAGGAGCCATTTTAGGCACAAAAGTACAGCCTCAACAGAAAGATTAGATAGTTCTCGCACAACTTCTTTAATCTTTATCCCTTCACCTGGAATAACTCCGAGCACCTGCTTTAAAGAAACAGGCTTCTTACTATTAACTACTGCCATACATAAGGAAGTTCTGTTTTCTATTGAGTGACGCCCCCTTCTTACATCCTCTTCAGTACGAACAACGTAAAGCTTATTATTCATTCGACACCATTCTCGTTGTGCTTCGATTTGCCGTTGAGTTCTCGCATGCTTTGGATGTTTAGATGTCAGTTCCTTCTTGTATTTGACTTCTACAAAAATTTCCGTTCCATCCTCTTTTAAGATCCACATATCAAAGATAGAAGTACGAAGTCGGCCATTTAGAACGTAGGAAATTTCCATTGGTTGCTCACAATATGTGATGACTTCAGGGTCCGTATCAACCAGAAGCCAATGATCGTATTCCAGATCACTATATAGTTCAACGATCCGCTTACCGACTTTATTTCCACGCGGAGTCCAATAGTTATTTCCATATTTTTTACTTCGAAGTACCTTGATGGGCTGATACTTCATGAATTCGTTTCTATTCTTCATAATTTACCCCTTTAGATTTGTTTTCCTGTATAAACAAAAAACAGAGTTTTTATACACATCATGTATAAATTTTGCATTTCTATGAACATACTAAGAAGTAATAGAATGGTAGAGGGAGAGAATACTATATGTCAGAAGAAGAGTTTTACAAGTGGCTTGGGGAATATCTACGGGACCTTAGAAAGTTGAAGAAACAAACACAAGAAGAGATTTGTAAAAGCTATCATCTTGCTCGTTCATCCCTAGCCAATATTGAGCGGGGCAGACATGTTATTAGTGCTTATAATTTGTATCTTCTATTACAAATTTTAGATGTACCTCTTGAATCTTTGTTGAGGAATAATTATCAGGAAATCTCGAATTCTAGGAAAGAAATATTCTATTGAATGTATAAAATTAAGATATATAGGGAATAAAGCCTGAAAAGATTGAAAGGGTGTGTTTCCTATATGAAAGTACAAGAGCGTAGAGATTTAGAAGTATTATTAGTCTTGCTAAAAGAGATGCCGTTGCCCGTTAAAGTTTTCATTGAACACAAATTAGACGACATGCTTTCACCTTCTTCCGGTTTAGAATACGTTAGGGATTTTCGCATTTTCTTTAATTGGATTACACCCAAACTTTGGCCGCAAGTTGAGTCCACATGTGATCTAACCTTGGAAAAATTTAATGATATAAACCAAGAACATGTAGAGCATTTTGTACAACACTTAACTTCATCGAGAAATTTGCAATATAGCTCCATGTTACGAAAATTTAATTCGTTACGCTCTTTGTTTGGTTTTTTACATCAGGAATTCGATAACAGTGGATTCCCTGTATTGAGACGTAATGTTTTTGCTACATTTATCATGGAAAGACCAAAAAATCACGTGGAGATCGCACGTCAGATACAGAACAAAATCCTTCATGTCAACGAAATCCCTTCTTTTGTTAAATTTATACAGGAAGGTGTAACCGAGCAAAACAATGTTCAGGCTCAGTGGTTTCACAATCTAAACCGAGATAGGGATGTTAGTATTATTACATTACTTTTGGAATCCGGAATAATAGTAAGCGATATTGTCAATCTGGATTTGGGAGATATTGATCTTAAAGATGGCTACCTTATCGTAACTAGACAACAGGCTAAAGTACAAATGAGTCATAGAATTATGTTCGGAGAGAACGCTAAACATTATTTACATGAATACTTAAAAATCAGGACAAATAACTATGCTCCTCAAGAGAGTGAGCAGGCACTTTTCTTGGCCAAACCTAATGGTGAAACACATGGAAAACGAATCTCAAAGCGTACTATCCAAGCTATGGTTAAAAAGTACGCTGTGAAATTTGGTGCCTCAGAGGTAACAGTGAGGCAGCTTACCCATTCATTTGGAGTTCAATATGCTGGAACAAATAACGTACGCAATATGAAACAACAATTGGCTCAACGTAATATCGAATCATTAGAGAAGTACCTTATATTGTCTAGTCTTATTGATTGAGTTAACCTATGAACTAGGTCTTGTTCTCTTTGAACAAGGCTTTTTTTGTTTAGTTAATCTGTTTTGTAATGCTCTTCTTAAGCTGCTTTAGTTGGTTTAATTGATCGTAATAATCTTCCACATCCTTTACGTTTCTCTTTTCTAAGGTCACCCTTGTAGCGACACTGACTTCTTGATATTTTAACGAAATGATCAGAATTGCTTCGTGATAGTCCTTGATATGAATAATAGGAATCTTCCACTCTCCTTTTTCTCTAGCCAAATCAAACCATTTCTTCTTGACCACTTCTCGATTGGTATACATTCTTCCGTCAAACAAAATTCCTTCTGCCGTTACAGTAGCAATTTCAATACCTGCTTGGAGCCTTTCATTCATCTCCTCCACCTCCTTTATCATTTATGCCCAACAAATTGATATATAAACTTATCATTTTAAATAAATAATCTATATACATTAATGTATGGAAGGTTTTGCATTGTTTAGACTGAATTAGAGGTGTGGCAATGAACGAACCTGTTTTAAGATTAGTAGGGCAACGTGTTCGCGAATTACGGAAAAAACAAGGATATTCACAGGAAGAGTTAGGCGAAATGGCTGGCTTTCACTTCTCCTACATTGGTGGCGTTGAACGTGCCGAGAAAAATATCACCTTGTTAAATCTTCAAAAAATTGCGGATGCTCTCCAAGTTAATGTCCATGAACTCTTTGTTTACAGCAAGTTTGTTAAAAGTGGAACCAATGATAAAGAAAAATTGCTAAACGATATCAATGAGAAGCTTTGGCCTATGAAATCTTCCGATTTAAAAAAGGTTAACCTGCTATTATCTGAATTTTTCGATAGTTAACACAAAAAACCAATGTCCTCTGACATCGGTTTTTTGTGTTTCAATTCATTGCTTCCACTCTGCTTCACTTTGTATGTTAATCCAAGAGTATCTGTTATTCTGCTGTATACGTCCCTCCATTATATTGCGCTCGCTTTTTAATGTTAAAAGCAAATATTTCGTTTGGATGTTCTCCACCTGTAGATGTTTATACACTTGTGACAATGAAAAGTATCCTCTAGCTGCATATAATCTTACTTGTTCCATGTTAATCTTTCCACTTCGTTGTAGCAGCTTCCTCCCTCCCATTTTATATGCAGCATCTGCATCAATGTTTGGATCTGAAATTACTAAACTTAGCTTCCCTACAGGTAAAGATACTTTGTGCTGATTCGTACGCAACATTTCTTTACATGCCAGATTGCGTATAGATTCCCAGTGTTCAGCAAAGCTAGAGTGGATCCTTTTATAATGCTTCCATTGGCCTAAACACCAGTATATGTTGTTGTTTGTGATGTTCTTTCTATATGCAAAGAGTTCCTCTTTTCTCTGGCAGCTATTAGCTCTGATAGGAGAAAATCTTAAGTAAGGGTTGCTAGCTATACAGAATTCTTGAAGTAATAATTTTTCTGATTCATTTAATTTGTTTAGTTTAATTCGGACTACTTTAGATAGAACACCATGATTATCAAATAACTCGAACAATTGCTGATTTTTCAGATCGTACTCTTTAGTTGCAATAAATTTGCCAGCAACATTTTGTTCTGTCCACTCAAGTCTCTGAAGTCCAAGGGATGATTGATATTCACCTATGGCTTGTCTAAGCAATTGGACTTTCGCACCTGAACTGTGCATTTGCTCATAGTTCGATGATTGAACAAAATAAAGGATTTTTTCTATGCTCACTAATCTATTCTCCTTTGTTTCAGCAGATTAGTGAGTGGTATTGACTACTTTTATAAATTTTATTCAAAGTAAAGAGTAGTGAGTATCAGAATTGGTCTCAATATATGGATAAATGTGTTTATTTGTACCTATCTTCCCCGTGATTTTTCTCATTTCATATGGTCTATTATGCTAACCGCATGAAATTGGTTGTGTCAAACATCTACATGACGTGCTATTTCGTTATCACTTATAAGGAATAAAGCCAGCATTTAAGCGCTGGCTTTTCATTAGAAAGCGTTTATTTATCTTTGAGAAATGACGGCCTTCCATAGTTTGCCTTTCGCTGGTAAACAACAGTCACTTCCCGATCAGGACCACCATCTAACGAAGGAGCCATGAGTTTCACTTTCGGGAGTTCGCCAACTGGCTGTTGTTTAATAAACTCTTCATTCGTTTTACTCATTTTAATCCCCCCCAAAAAAAAAGATGATTTAATATGGTGAGCAGTTCTTGATTGAATTTCTTTAAACTCTTCAATTTAAACCTCTTTCTGACTCCGATATGAAGAGTGACTCAATTTTACCCAAAGGATAACATAGTTTATGTGAAAATGACACTCTGTCATCATAACTGTTGAATGTTACATTAAAACACTAGATACCGACCCTTCAACTTCAAAGGTCGGTTTACCCAAAATTGAGAGAAGAAAAAATGGTTTTACCGATAAGACATCTTACCTTTCGGGGAACCGGCATGATTGGTAGCGAACTGCTGGAAGCTATGCGGCAGGGAGGGAATCCGATTCTGTCGATGGCTCAGCCGCAGAAATGACAACCAATTAAATTCGTAATCTGATTATGTCCTATCTATTTGCCGGGGAGAGGTTTTGGCCTTGGTTTCACGCAGCTAAAAGACTCAGCATAACAAATACACCTGAATCGCCGGATCGAGGCGGATGGGCAGTACCGAGGAGCTTAGTGTTGTAGCGTTCACCAATATGGCGCTTGAAGGAATGTCAGGCTTGTTTTACAACGGAGCTGTGCTAATTTGTCTACAAAGGCATTCAAAGAAATTAAGTAAACAGTAAGAAAGTAACACACTCCCTAGTCTAACTATACGGAGAATCAGGCGGTTATATATTCAAGTTGATCCTTCCAGTGATTCGTTGGAAAACGTCACTTAAACGGCTGGCGCTTCTAATTGCCAATTAATCATTTTAAAGTCTATTGAATCAACAAGGCACAAGATTCTGAAATAAGCCCACCTTAACTCAGACGGTCACACCACAACAAATGGCAAAATGAGAGGTCCTATTTCGCTTTTCATTCTTAAGTCTATCTAATCGGTAATGGGAACAAGAATTTGTACCGATAAAATAAAAAAAGCCGCTAAAATAGCGACTTTAGTGAGAACAGTAACCTCCTCTGTTTGGGGACATGGAAGAATAAAAAAGGGCTTAGTCCTCTTTTTTTATCTTACTCCGTTGTTAAAAATCAGGTCCTCAACGTTGATTTTAAGTACTTTGCATTTTTCGATCTTCTGTATTAAAAGATGTCACCTTCTAAAATTAAATTGAGTATTCTATTTGTCAAAAGAACTTGATATCGATTCAATATATTCAATTTTATCTTTATTAATATGATAGTGCTTTATTGAGTTTGACAAAACCTCTTCTACACCTACAATGATGAATTTGCTATCAGTAGATTGATATACATACATGTTCTTTAATAATTCTCCATTACTTAGTCTAATATTTTTTCTTTGATTCGTTTGAAAGAAACTACGGGTTATTTTATTGATTGGATGCATATAAGCGTGCCTTAAGAGCAAAAACATAATAAAGGAAAACCCTAAATAAAAATATAAATTCAACTTATTTTTTTGTATAACTTCATATAAAAGTGATAACGAGTTAGTATGATTGAGTTTATAGTAGGTATTTAAAAAATTAATTAGTAATGAGATTGATTGATAATAAAAATATATAATGAGAGATGAATGTATCAGAATTAAATAAAACACGAAATATTTATAGGATTTTTGTCCGAAAAGTCTGATGAAGAACCTATTAATCGAAATTTGAAACTTGCTATTCTTGAAATCAGAATAGCTATATGCAAGTGTAAGAGAAAACAACATAAAAAACAAATTTACAAACATTAACCAAGGGCGACTAGCCCCAACTGTATGCGCTGAAGTTAGTACAATTGTTATTATTAAAAAAATAATTACTTCAGTGATTATCTTTCTAAGTATATTTAATTGGTTTGATTCAAATAATCTTTCAGGATCTGATGATTTGTAAAAATTAATTCCGATAACTACAATAAAAACAATAGCGGTAAGTGTAGAAATCCCAGATATATTTAATAACTTTAGATACTCCACTAAGTCATCTCCATGTCTATTAAACTTTAAAAATTAGGAATTAATTCTATTTCAAATATCGGTTCCAATCTTCTTACGAGATCATCGCTTATTTCCGGAACAGTAATAAAGAGTCTTTCTCTTGCTCTACTCAAAGCTACATAAGCTATTCTATGTTCCTCATTYTTCTCCAAATCTGGATTTAGAAAGATTTCCAGTTTCTCTGAAGAATTAAAAACAACAAGTACATTCTCAAACTCGTCTCCTTTTGACTTATGAATCGTCTTATGATTACTAAAATCTTCGCTAATGTTGACACATAGGGCTAATTGTTCATAAGAATTAGCTTCATAAAAACTTGCGGCTACCCCTTTGCCTAATTTAGATATGTCTGACTTTATATGATTTTTAACTACTAGATAAAAATCATATAGCGGTTTATTTTTGAAGTCATCATACTTATTTAGCAATAGATAAAGTGACTTTAATGCTATCTTCTTTCGTTCACCAGCATCATAAATATCTCTTTCAAAACTTTCAAGTTCTTTTATTGCCTTATTTATATTTCCTTCTCGGGCATATTCTACAGCTTTCAAGCAACTAACAACTACCTTGCTTCTGTATTTATTACTGCTAGAGGATTTATCTATATCAATAAATTCTTCAATTAGTTTATCATTCATATATTCTCCATTATAATCTCTTCTCATTGCATTAGATGTTGGATTATCACGAGATAATGAGTAAATATCTTCACCGTTGTTGCAATATTTTCTTGCGCAGGATAATGCAGCCATCCTTTCACCAACTATGAGTTTTGGAATATCTCCTTGAATATTTCTAATTTTATTTTGCTTTATGTCTTTTCGAATAATATTTAAAATATCTATGATAGAATTTGTGCTTCTTCGATTATCTTCAATCACGTACTCCACTAAACCAGGCAATTTAAAAGAGGAGAACTGACCAGGAACCGCGCCTTGAAATCCGAAAATAGATTGAGCTTCATCGCCAATAATTCCAACAATTGTTTCCTGTGCACCAATTAATTTCAGGATTTCAATTTGTATTGGATTTGTATCTTGAAACTCATCAATAAACATATAAGGAAATTTAGATCGTACTACATTTAAAATAAAAGGATACTTCTTTAGTAGTTGATAGCTGAAAAAGAGAACATCATCATGTTCAAGAATGCCCTTTAACCAATAGAGTTTTTTGTAAGCGAGCAAATCTAAACTAAGGATATTTAAACAATTTTTATTTAAATACCTTCGATCGTCTTCATTGGCTATATAATAAGCCTGTCTATTATCACAAATAGGTAAAATATCTCCATTTTTGTCTATGTGATATTTTAAGCTCTTGAGCCACCGAGTAATGCTTTCAACATTCTCACGTAGTTTAATCAGTTGATTAACGGAATAAGGATTTACTAACTGATCTGAATTAGGATGAGTTTCAATCCAATGCTTTACTTTTTTAAAGTGAAGTACCTGATCTTGATGTCCATCCATTTTTTTAATATTTAGTTCATATTCGTTACTGAGGTAAGTAGCATACGGTTTTAATACATGTTTATACAGAAAACTATGTAAAGTCGAGACTTCAACTTGATGTATATTAGTTCCTAATCGTTTTAAAATGGTATCCACTGCAATGTTAGTGTATGTAATACAGGCAATTTTCCGTGTTTTTTTTAGTCTTTTAGTTTGATGAAGAACATTTTTAATATGATTTATGAGCCAGTATGTCTTTCCGGCACCAGGACCGGCAGATACTCGGAAATGCTCCTCGATTGGGATTAGTGTTTTAGAATGTATTTTTATCATTTAAGTACCCAACTTATTGCTTCCTTAATATAATGAGGCACAACGAATTCTTGATAACCTTCTTTTCCTTTTTTATTGATGTTGTCTGTTAGAATGTAAGCCAGTTCCAAGGCGTTTTCTCCTTTTCCAATTGAATTTAAGTAGCGGGAAGCAATAATTGCTCTTTTCTTTTCATCTATGCTCCATGTAGTATTTGAGCTAATACCTTTCAAAATTCTTTCATTCTCTTTACTTACTCTAAGGAGACCTTCAAAAGCTTCTAACTCAGCACCCGACTTAAATAATCTCATCATTGTCTTTAACTCTTCTTGATTTTTCATCGACTCAGTAACAAGCAATTCAAGTGAGGGATTGTGCAAAATTAGATCATACTCAAATGTTGTGCCTTCCTTTTCATCTTGACTAAAGAAGAAGATGTTAGAATGTCCTTCTTTCGGAAATAAGCTATATGAGGGATTGTGCTTGTAGTCATATTTATCTTCTTGTACTCCGTATTCAAAAGGATAACATTTGCTATAGCTAGCCCCTTTCTTCTTCTCCTTTCTCTCGGGATCTCGATCTGTAATGCATGCTATCTTTTTATTGATGCTATACGGATTGGTTGAGCTAAATAAATTTAAAAAGTGATCAAAGAATCTTCCTCCAACATTTACAATTGCTACGTGATTTTCCTCCAGCGAAAATCCTTCATATCTAGCTAAGGTAGAGAATAATAGTTGCTCAGCCAATCCCTCAACTAAAATAACTTTCTGAGCAAATAACATATCAGATTTGGTGGCATCAAGAAATCTTTGCACATATTTTTTGCTTTTTTCATTGTTTTGAAATGCTTTACCTGGATATCCCACACTTGTCTCACCATCCTCATTATGCAAACAGATCATTTCATCTAATGATACAGAGGAAGTAATATGGGTTGAATGTGTTGATACGAAAATCTGCCTGACCTTTTTCTCTTCTTTATTTTTTAATAAGAATTTTAGAAACTGGTGCTGCATAGCTGGATGTAAGTGTGCTTCAGGTTCTTCAATTGCTAAAACTGGAAAGACTTTTGCGTTACTCCCTAGATAGTTACCATCTGAACTAACTTGCATCTTAGATAACAATAGTGACATGAAAATCAGATTATTGTATCCCAATCCGTTATGCGTTGCAGGGATCTTGATTCCGGTTTCGTACTCAATTATTAGCTTTAAAGCCGAAAACATCTCAACATCAGAGATACTTCCATCAAAACTTGGATTTGCTTTATTAAAAGATGCACCAGTATCTTTTGCATAAGATAAAATATGTCCTTTACCTAGCTCCATTCGCTTTATAAGATCCAGGATTAAAGAATCTGCTCCGTCAGAAAAGGTTTGTTTTTTAAATTTGATCCTTTCTGTCTTTTGCTCCTCTGTCATGGTTGGGTCTGACTTTATGTCGTAGTCCATATAGAAGTCTAGTACATCTCTGAGAAGAGTATTTCTACCAGAGAGCATATCTCTTTCTACATCCCTAATTGCATCCAGAAATTGAAAATCAAATTTTTGCAATGATTCATTATCCGCTATGTTCTGACTTGTTACATCGCCTCCCCAGATCTTACTTACATATAATCTTAGAAAATCCTGTTGGACGATTTTCCAAGCTTTTTCTTTATCGGTGACATTGCTAAGTGCCCTAACATACTTTTCAGTTTCTTTCTCGGGAAGATAAAATTCATATGTCAATAGTGCCTCATAGGGCTCTTCGAGCTTGATTAACCAGTTTGCTACTGTGACCAGATCATCGGAATGCAATTCTTCATTTTCACTTTGTCTTATGGTTACGCCTACCCGTATTCTGGGTGGATTTACTTTCAATTCCTCAAGAGAGGTGTTTTTATTAAAATCGTGAATTTCTAATCTCTTTTTACCGTTGGAATTTAGAACTAAGGCTAATGCACTAATTAGGTTGGTCTTACCTGCGTTATTATGACCTATGATCACATTAACACCATCATTAAATATGATTTCCTTTTCTCCGAAATTTCTGTATTTTTCAATTTCAACTTTATAAATATACATATGTACTGTACCCCCAATTCTTACGTAAATATAATTTTTGTTAGATTAACGTAATTAACGTACCTTTTAAGAGAAGAATCCTTTGGTCTTTAATCGATTCAATATCATATCCATATCACTCACACTCTTACCTGAAAACATAGTATCTAAGGGGCGCGTTGTTTAGTAAAATTACTTCCCCTGATAGACTGAAATACTATTTCATTATGCCATATATTCTTCTCTAAATAATCATAAAAGACAACTTTTGTAACACTATTTGATGAAGCATATATTCTATTTTTAATAGTTCTACAAAGATAATTGAGTATAAATATATCATTAATCTGAATTATAACATCATAATTAGAAGCTCTGCATACAATTTGATTTCTGATTGGATCTTGACCTAAATCATCCTATACTTCTCTGGGAATATATTGATTCAAGAAAAAAGATATTTAAACAACTAATATGAATTTTGGGAGTAAATTGCTACAATAGTATGTGTATAGAACCCCCTAATCTTCAAAGTAGAAAGGAGCCTTACACTGATATGGCTTATAAAGTGACGTCTTCGGAAAGACTTCGGCCTTCAGGTGCAGAGTACGAAACGAAAGCTTTACTTTATTTAATGAATTTTAGAAATGACAGCAATGACATTTACTTTTTTGTTGTGGATTTTTTTAATGATTTAACCGGTATGGATAGAATGGGAAAGAAATTATGGGATATGCAGTCGAAGGGGGCCAAAAATTCTTCCCCTAAAGCAATCGGAAAAGAACTCGTTACATTATTTAAGAATTATCGAAGTGAAATAGAGTTTGGCTACTACCTCCTTTTTCTCGGAGGTGTATCAAATACAGTTCGAATTGATAACTCTCTTGATATCTTTAATATCAGCAATGTGAAGACTGAAGCCGTGAAAAAAATAAAAGAAGGACTATTAGAAGAATCTCAGGATAAAACATATATTGAGTATGAATCAATAAAGGATGAGGAAATTGAATCATTTTTAAATAAAGTCCAGTTCATTGTTGATGACAGAAAGCCAAGCGAATATGTTAAATCAATTCTTAAAATTCATCCAGGAATTATTCCAGATGAATCGACACTTGTGGCAATTTTTAATGAAATTAGAGATAAGCAATCCAGCAAAAAAAATATTGGCGTTGTCGAAAATATTATTATTGAAACAAGCTTTGAGGCGCTTGATTATTATCATCATATGACAAGTAATGAAATTAAAATTTTGGTTTTAGGAAGAATAATTAATAGAAACCCATTTGACAAAGGAGTGCCATTTTCTTTTTCAGACATCCTACATAAAGCTCCACCTGAAAAGAGGAAAACTATTTTAGAAGATTGTCAATTGGCTTTATCAAGAGCCCTTTTCAATAAGAACCGTGCAGAAGAATTTTGGATGTTGTTTGAAAACGTTTATTCAACAATAGTCTCAAATCCTCAAGACGATATTAATAAGATTTTTTTAAAGTTGGATGCTAGCTTAATTGATCAGAGTGATTTTGATGCTGTTTCTCTTAAATATTTTATATCTATTGTAAAGGATGGCATAGAATAATGATAATTCACAAGGTAGCGATAGGGAATTCTGAAGAAGCTTTTGTTGAAAATAATTTATCTGAATACTTAAATATAATTTCAAGTGACGATAATAATCGTGGTAAAACTATATTAATTCAAAGTCTCTTGTTTTGTTTAGGAAATAGCCCTGCTTTCCCATCAACTTTTAATTATAGAGATTACTAT
Source organism: Paenibacillus sp. 2TAF8 (assembly GCF_052114825.1). Lineage (NCBI taxonomy): Bacteria > Bacillati > Bacillota > Bacilli > Caryophanales > Paenibacillaceae > Paenibacillus > Paenibacillus sp. 2TAF8. The sequence continues at coordinate 6,745 of NZ_JBFRFN010000008.1, read as the reverse complement.
CATATAGTTGTTTTCTCTGTAAAAGAACAACTATACTCACTTTGCAGAAAATCTGATGCATTTATTCTAAGAAATGGCCAAAAAATATTGATGTTCGATAGCATTTCTGAATTAAAAAGATACTGGACAAAAAATATTTTCAAGCTCCCTACAATTACAAAAAATGGATTAGAAAGAATTGTCGATCCCGAATTGTTTTATCAATTAAATTTTGTAGGTCAAGATAAAAAAGATACCTCTACTATCGCCAATAAGAATTATTATAATAAAGTAGATTTTTTTAATATGTTATACTCATTTATCAATATAAATAATAGTACTAGAACTTTAGAGGACGACGATGAAGCAAAGAATAAAATTAAAAAATTGAAAGAGGAAAGAAAAAGTTTATTGAATCAACATAAAATATTAAATTCAAATAATCCAGCAGCAAGTTACTTAAGCAGTGTTAATGACAAACAGAATTTTAAGTCAAAAATAGATAAAGTAGAGAAACTTAGAGACCAAATATTAGAACTTAGTAAAATGAGAAATGCAGCTTTAACAAGGAAAAGTAAATGTGAGATGACCATAAAAGAGCTACAATCCTTAAACAGAACCATTGAGTCTGGAGAGCTAAGGTGTATGGATTGTAACTCAACTCATATCAAATTTAAAAGTTCAGTTAAAAATTCTTATAGTTTTGATGTGTCTACACATGAAATTCGCCAGCAAATTCTTGAATCAATTTCAGAAAAAATCAAAGCATACAGCGAGGATATGGAGAATTTCACATTTGAAATAAATAAACGTCAAGAAGAAATGAATAAAATACTTGTGCATGATGAAGTTACCCTAGAATTGTTAGTTGCCTTTAAAAATGACATGTTTTCGGCAAGTGATGCAGAAAATCGTATAAATATCATAGATGAAGATATAAAAAAGATAGAGGCAGAATTAGTTCAGAGTGCTAATATTTCAACAGATCTCGTAAAAAAACAACGGGACTTGATATTAAATATTACAGGTCTTATGAATGATACTTATTCGAAAATTGATCCTTATGGAAACCTTGAATTTGAATCTATCTTCACTAAAAGTAATCAAATATTTTCAGGTAGTGAAGCAACAATTTACCATCTTGTGAAATTATATTCTCTAGCTAAAGTATTAAAATATAATCTTCCTGTTATTGTAGATTCTTTCCGTGCTGAAGATTTATCAACTGAAAAAGAGTTAGTAGTCTTAGATATTTTTTCTAAACTACATGTGCAAGTAATATTTACAACTACTCTTAAAGCTGAAGAAGTAGGTAAGTATGACAGTATGGAGTCTTTAAATCATATTGACTATTCTACACATACTTCGAGTAAAATTTTAGGAAATGAACATTTAAAGGAATTTAAGGCATTAATAGAGGAATTCTCTTTAAAAATTTAAGTGTTTTTTGGGATGGAAATTTATAGTTTGTAACTCTAGTTGAAGAAAGCAACCGATCACATTGATCAGCTGCTTTCTTAGTTTTATTATGCTATCGCTTCCCGGCTAGAAACGGATATAAAAGATGAAGTTTACATGTCCGAATGTTTTAATAAGCACCAGGGGCGTTACTCGGTACTTGTAGCCGAAGAGAATGATCAAGTGGTCGGATGGGCTTCTATCAATTCGTATAGCCCAAGAAGCGTGTATGACATGTCGGTGACCTCTCCATTTATATTCATCGTGATCATCGTGGCAAGAGGGTTGGAATAAAGTTACTTCAGAAATTAGAGTAAATCGGTAAGCAGAATAACATTTATAAGTTTGTTCTTTTCACCTTCCATTTAATACGCTTGGTCAGAGCCTATATCATAATGCTGGATAAGAGTCTGATTAGTTTCACTGGTACTTTACATCCCCTGATCAACTCCAACTAAGAACCACATATATAATTAGAAGTTAGGCTAGCCATTTACTGAGAGCAACAATCTCATTATTAATTAGGTGCAGAGAAAAAGAAAGCTGCATAATTTTGATTCGTAATTTCAGTATTATTAACGTTCATGTACTTCATAAGCAATAGCTATTAATACTAATCATTGTCATCAAATAAGTCTAAGCCCTTTTCACCAAAATATTCGACTGATTGTGCTATTAGACTGTTGTCATATTTTTCATGCCATACTTCTTTAGGACCAATAATAAATTTACGGCCATTAATTTCATAAGCATGACGGGTCGCAAGATGTACTCCATAAACATCTTCACTCAAGAAATATGGTTTGATTAAAAATTGTTTAAATTCCTCCGAGAGAACCTCTCCGGGTGTGCGAATACTTCGAGAATATGTCTCCTCTTTTTTCCCTACAACATGTACTCTAATTTCACCTTCCTCTAAGAAACGATGCAACGCGCTGGCATCTATAACTGGTATGTTTCCTTGTATTTGCCCAGAACCATAAAAACAGCTGACTAATACAAAAGGATATATTTCTAAACGATCAAGCTCTTTACGTGAGATTCCAAATCGAGTACAAAATTCATCTTTATTTCTGTTTATATAAAGCACAGCCTGCTCTGCTTGTTCTACTCCCTTTTTAATCTTTTTGTCGGCCCCCCGGTAATCCTGCGGCTCAAGAGGTTCAAGACGATTTTTCAATTGTCCAATGAACAGATGATCACCTTTTTTGGCGATTAGATCGATGTCACCATCATATTGCTTCTCATTATACTTATATGAATAAGGCATCGGTGTCGGATATACATCAAAACCATATTCAGTTAATAAATCTTGGACGGCTTTCTCGAAGTCATCTCCACGATCAGCCAAATTGACTCCAAGCATCTTCATATGATGTAAAAAAGTTTTCGAAAAGTTATTCATCATAAAGAGAGAAGGAATAATAATGACCTTATCTCCCAATTGTATTAATGGCTTGTAGTACAAGTCGTAAATTTTATCACTGCCGAAAGTAAACAAATTAATCATTTGATCAATTTCCTTACTGTCGATAGTGCGCTTTAAAACAGTAGTAAGAATTGGTTTGAAGATCTCAGCGATTTGTCCTTTCTCAATGACTAAATATGGCGCTCTTGCCTCCTTGCCAGTTGTTTGAATGAAGTGTTTTGTTCCCTGAAAATAAATAAGTGCCAGTGTGTGAAGACAATAATAAAAGAAGAAAACATCAAGAACGCTAATAGATTTGTCTTTAATTTTCAATTCATGAAGATTAGTGATGTACATGTCTTCGATTATTAGTAGATGATTTTGATAAGCCGTTTCTGTAGCTCGTTTGTAAGCTGCGGTAAAGGTGTTTTGGTCAATATTAACTTTAAAATCATCGCCGCTCTCTTTGATTTTAATAACTGTGCTATAGTCAATTTCCTGGCTCCCCCAGCCGAAGTATTCCTCGATTTTCCCTTTATTTCGTAGTACGTTTTGCATACGCGCTGTATCTCGGATAAATGGAAGTTTATAACGCAGAAACTCTTCCTTATCACGAATTATAAATGAGACTTCATGCTCGTAAACATTCATTGTGACATGATTGAGAGAAATCTCCTTGGTTAACCACTCTAGATAATTCAGCCCACGAATTATCGGCGCTAGTTGGTATCGCAGATCAACGAATGCATCTGCTACGTAAGGTAGCTCCTTAAACTTGCCTTTAAAAGTCCCTATTTGGGAACCTTCTTTCCATAGTTTCAACATACGATTTAGGGCGGATATGCCACTTTCAAAGTCAGCTTCCATACCATAAACGTAGAACGAATAAAATACACGATCCAACTTAGTAGGCTTTGCTCCTAATAGGCCCTGATTTAAGTTTTCGAATGTCGCTAGAATTACATGCAATGCAGTAAAAGAATCTAGAGAATGCAGTTTCCGAACAATTCTTTTGTATTCTTCACTATACCAATCCATTTCTACATTAAGTACACGACATTGCTCTGAATAATCCTCAATTTGCAACCCAAGGGCTAAACAATGTTCTGCAACTAGCTTACAGAAAAGCGATGTTTGGTTAGGATCACCTGACATATTTAATAGAATCATTTCCTTTCTTAAAAAGGTGATTATTGCTTCATGGTTATTCTCTTTCACTGCAATCGAAATGCTCTTTTTCATCAATTCATAAGCTGGTTTGTACCTTTTATAACTTAATAACTCTCTTACCGATTTTACATCTTCCCACATGCTTTTCTCCCCTTTGGCTTCTATGTACAGTCACACTAAATAAGACATCTTCTATAATTATGTCCTTGTCATATTAAGAAAAACCTACTCCATTTTAGTATATTTGATTCTCACCCTCCGACTACTTATCCTTATCTGTTTTTACTTTTAGTCTTTCTTTTTACTCATTCGTATATTTATATATGAGCAATTCATTTTCATGAAAATTAACAGACTCTATGAACTTTTCTTGCAAATTTACACGTGAGATAAACAGACAGGTAAATAAAGGACTATAGGGATAACTCCTCGAAACATAATAAAATGATAACAATAACGAGGTGATACATTTGATTAAAAGCACTCCCTATTGCAATTTAATTACCGAAGGTCGAAATGCTATGGATCACGAAGACAAAGCTGCCATTCAAAAAATATTCGTCAAGGGTAAATCTCGCCATGAGATTCGATTTGCCTGGTACAAGAATAAGAATGGAAAATATCATTTTCAATCAAGACCTCTTGATCTCACTGAGTCTGAACTTCTATCTGTTTTCAAATCTGCCCTAAAAAATGATGTCTTCAGTCCGGAGTTCATACGGGATCTAAAAAGTATACTTTGAGTTTGATTTTTTATAGTGTACAGACTCATTTTAATTGCAACGATCCTTATTCTCAGCTTTCTAGTTGAAGAAAAGATTCTTAATGATCTATAATCCTTTAAATTAATACTGTTTAAGGAAAGAAAGCAACAACTTCCGGTACTGCGCAGTGAGGTTGGTTGCTTTCTTATTTATTCGCCGGAGATTTCCCTTTCTCATCTTCCCCATATAAGCAGTCACCGATCTCCCTATCCATCTTATTATCTAGCATTTAGAATTAGCACTATTCACTCCCTAGCTATCATTGCTGGGTCATCAAGGATGTGGAAACCCGCCAAGGAGCTGATAATCTATAGGGAAGGAACTCTTCATTCAAAAGCTTAGTTAGATTGGTCTAAAGGCGATTAGCCTATGAATAAAATTAATGTCAGTATCGCATCTGGCTCCAATTCCTGTACGTATACAATTAACTGTTCAATCTTCCATGGGATTCTGTTCTACCTGAGCGAAATTATAAATAATGATCTTTTGAGATATGGATGTTATCATAGACACTTCAATTTCTTTGCGAAGTCACCACTAAGATTTTCAATATACTCCAAGCACTTCATCGAAATATTAAAATATAATTGCTCTTATTATTCACGTTCTACTCAACTTTGGTTGTGGCAGATCTATTTTTATCTTTCGTGATAGGGTGAATTCTTCCACAAGGACACGAAAAAAAAATAATTAATACTGAACAAAATAATTTGCCGATCACTTATTTTTATCTAGGGGTAAACTGACGGTCTACAACAAATCAGTAATGGAATCAAGTTCTTGTCCCCCCACTTTGTCCGTTGTTTACTTCACCAATAATTTCAAAATGTTCGTCCAGACTCAAAATCTCACGAATGCCTTCAGTTGCTAATGCGAATTTATTATCCATACTAATAAGTTCCAACAAGGGTTTTCGATTTGTCGGCATTCCTACTTGGTTTCCAAACCCATAGCTTCTTGGACTTTTTGAATTATGAACTTGACATATTCAAATATTTGATCATTTTCTCTGCATTTGTGTTTTTTCTTCATTGGTTGAATAGACTTTTGGATACTTCCTATGATCTTCTTGATTACATTGATTTCAGTAAAACTTCGACTATTTATATTTTTCAGTTACAATCTCTACACTACTAACATTTTTGTTTTCTTCATGTATTGTTAATGGGATCAAATACTGCATTACATTCATTAAAATAATCAATTTTAGAGATATTTCTTTTGTTCCATAGTTGAGGTCAAACCCATGTAAAATGGCATTTCTACTAATTTTAGATTCAATGGGCTGTTCGGGTCTAAAAGAAGTGTAAATTACCTTCTCGCAATATTTTCCAATTGATTCAGCATAGATAAGGAAATTGTTCTTATCCTTTATTAGATTTATTAGAGCTCTTTGTCTGAGATGTTCATTATAATTAAAAGAATGATAAACATAGCCTTCGATTTGACAAAGTATGGTCGGCACAGATACAAAGTACATTCCATTGTTGTGGGCATCTAGCACCTGCTTAAGTATATTAATTCGGTTATTTAAGGTAGGGTTGGCGGTCCATATTTTTTCAATCTCGTTAATTCTCTCTAAAGTATAATATTTTAACATATATCGCCGATATAATTTTTCTGCTTTATGTATGTTGTTGCTATTGAGATAAAACAGCACACTATTCAGTACCTTTGTGTTCATAAACATTCCGGGATCTAAAATCCATTCTGTTTTAGAGGAAAATTCCTCAAGTACTTTAGAAAAATTGTTGGCCACTTGTTCGAAAAAACGGGCGAGAGCTTCTTTAAAACCAAGGTTATAGTCAAACAGGCTTTTAAATTCCTTCTCATTGCTAAGTTTCAAAAGTGTCTCTCCATTCTTTTGTAAAGTATCCTAATCAAGATAGAATCTATTTAGCCCCCTAGAGAACTTGGACACTAAGAGAGTGTATGCGGTACACTACTAGTGACAAGGGGATGAGGA